>JBEPYD010000081.1:0-11939 GCA_041641575.1 Bacteroidales bacterium | reverse complement strand
GTAATATTTCGTATGAGGGTATCAAAACAATTGTGATTGTTTTTCACTACTAGCCTTAAAGGATGTGTATTGACATTTAAAGACTTATTGGTATATGTATGTGCCGGTGGTGTTGATGATGGCGTATTTTGTACTGCACCATCACCAAAATTCCATGCATAGCTTACAATTCCTCCTGACGAGGCATTTGAAATGTTTACAATTTTGGGTGAACATCCTTCGGCTTTTGCAACAGCATAATCTGCATTAATATATGCGTATGAGATAATGTTCAGCGTAGTATCATGGAAACATCCGTATTCAGAAACAGATCGTAAGGATACAGGATAAACCTGATCTGTATTCTCCATATGTGAGAATGTATGTGAAGGGCTGTTGGCGCCGGAAGAGGCACCGTTCTGGAAGTCCCATTGATAGGTGTGGGCAACAGGCGTGTTCGAATTATTGGTAAACTGCACAGTTAAGGGATTACAACCCTCGGTAACATCGGCGGCAAAGGCAGAAACTACCTCAGGATAAACTGTAACAGGTCTTACCAGGGTGTCAAAACAATTATGATTATTTTTTACCACCAATTGCAGGTCTCGTACCTGCGTACCCAGTGTTTGATTGATGTATTGATGCACCGGAGGGGCAGATGATGCCGTACTGGTAACAAATCCATCATCAAAATCCCAGGCATAGGTGGCAATTCCTCCTGATGATGAATTCGTGATATTCATACGCTTGGGTGAACAACCGAAGGCACTGTCAAATTTAAAATCAGCTTTGATAAATGCATAGGTAGTTACATTTATGGTAGTATCATGCCTGCAGGCATGGGCTGATGTAGCGGTTAAATTTACCGGGTATGTTTGGTCTGTAGAACTTAGATTGCTAAAGGTGTGTGAAGGGTTAACCTGATTGGATGCACTGCCATTACCAAAATCCCAGGCATAGAGTTGCGCCACAGGTTGATTGGAAGTATTGGTGAAGCTTACCGGTAGCGGGTTGCATCCCTGTGATTGATCCATTGAAAAGCTGGCAACCACCTCAGGATAAACAGTGACATTTCTGATGATTGTATCCCGGCAATTGTGGCTGTTGTTTACTATAAGACGCAAAGGATTTACCTGTGTGGCAAGTGTTTTATTTACATAAGTATGGGAAGGATTCTCAGCAGCGCTTACAAATCCGTTAAAATCCCAGGAATAACCGGTAATGCCTCCAAGGCTCTGATTAGAAGGGGTTACCGGAAATGGGGAGCAGGAATTGGCTGAGGGAAGTGTAAAATTTGCCTCAATGAATGCATAAGCCGTTATGGGTGCTGAAAAGACGCTTTCACATCCATTTGGATTGGTGGCTGTTAGTGTTACATTATACATCCTGTCCGTTGATGCCGTATTTTTAAATACATGTTGAAAAGAAGCATCAGGAGTTGTGGAGGAGGTGCTATCTTTAAAATCCCATTTGTATGTAAGAGAGCCACCGGTGGATTGCTGTGTAAATTCCACGTTTAGCGGTTGGCAACCTTCTGTTACATCGGTGGAAAAATTAGCGGTTACTCTTGGAAACACCTCAATTTGTTTAATTTTTGTAGAGCTGCAACCTTCAAAATTGGTTGCGCGCATGCGAACCGTATATATTTTGCTGTTAGAAGGGTGTGCATTTGTAAAAACATGTTCAAAAGGCAGTTCATTGAATGTACTGGTATCCACCACCCCATTGTTATCAAAATCCCAGTCGTAGCGGTCACCCCGGATAGAGGGGTTTTCCAGGGTTACCGGAAAGGGTGTGCAATTACTGGCATGATCCATGGCAAAATCAGCTTTTACGTATGGATGCACAGTTACGGGAACCGTATAGGTGTCGGTACAAAACCGGTTTCCAATGGAAGTTGCGGTTAACTCCACCGGATAAACCTGATCGTTATCACTTCGGTTGTAAAACACATGCGAAGGTGATTCCTGCGCGGAAGACCCACCATCACCAAAATCCCACGTGTACTGCAGGTTAAAGCCTGTAGAAGCATTGTTAAAAGCAATGAATATTGAATCGCAAATAGCGATGGGCAATGCCTGATTGGGGATGAAATTGGCATTTACCTCGGGATATACTATCAATTGCCGTTCAAACCATTGTTCACAGGCAGCTCCCCCTTCATTCCTGGCTCTTAGCCGAATGGTTATGGTGTCCGGAGTGGCGGTAGAGTTGTAATACGTTCTTTCAATAACATCTGTGGAATTGGTAGTGGAAAAAACACTATCGCTCAGGTCCCAGTAAAATTCTTTCCCACCGGTGGTTGTGTTATGGATACGTATCGTGAGAGGCGAGCACTTCTCTACGGTGTCAATGGTAAAGGAGGCGTTGAGGTATGGGTGAACGAGGATATTCCTCTCCAATGTATCAGCACAGCCATACCCCTCTGATAAAGAGGAAGCTATAAATGTCGTTTTATATGTAGTATCCTTATCTGTAGTATTTTGAAAAACATGGGTTGCTATGCTATCATTTGACGAGCTACCATCCCCAAACTCCCAAAGGTAATCAGAAGCATTGGGTGTATTATTTGAATACGCGACAGTTAAAGGGTTGCAGCCAATGGTATCACTTAAACCAATATTAGCATTTATTTCCGGAAATATTGTGATGAAACGTTCAAGTGTATCCCTGCATAAATTACTATTGGTGACCATTAGTTTGGTAGTGAATTTTTTATGTGGACGACTTAAGTTTTGATACTGGCGTACAAAAGTCGTATCATTATTAATGGTATCCTCCCCGTTCCAAACTACAATAGTTCCATCCCCGAAGTCCCATTTATGTTCCTTTACACCTTTAGATTTATCCTTGAACCGTACGTTCAGGGGAGAACATCCAAATGTAGTATCAATAGTAAAATCAGCGGTTAAAGGCGGTGCAACCTGCACCAGGATTGACGTGGAATCCTTCATATTACAGGCACCTTGAATAGTTGCCACATATTGCGTGGTAGATATGGGAGAAGCAACTGGAGTGAAGGAATAAGGATCATTCAGATAATCAGTTGGTGACCATATTACTTCAGTACCTCCCTTTGCAACAAGTTGGGCACTTTCGCCATAGCACATACGAATATCTCCGGATCCGGTTAAATCAATGAAGGCTTCAACCTTTAACTCATTATAATCAGAGAAATAACCAAATCTAGCACCGCCAGCCTCATTCCCATTTATTGTACCAAGGTGGAAAATGTCTTTTGTGTTTACTAAGAGCATTGGTTGGAGAGCCCCGATATCTACGTCATCAACTGGACCAATACGTGCTGATTTCCAATTTGAGTCTCCAGGGACATCTATCCAATTAATTGGACTAGAAATTGCATCACTTAGCTTTATTCCATTTAATAAAAAGCCATCTTCTGCCCCTTTCCGAACCATTATATTTAAATAAAATTTGAAAGCCCCATCATAGGAACGGGTAAATCCAACTTTCGTAGAACCCGTGCATTTCCCAGTAGGAGGCAGAATTGCACCTCCCATTTCGCATCCATTTGCGGGACCTGTAATCTGAAGCACATAAACGGCCGAGTCAGCAGAACGCACATGGGTAAAATCTTGACCAGTTGGTATGGTATAGTATCCCGTTTCTGCGTTATCTAATGTTTGCCAATATACACCATTAATAAAAACATCCGTATTGTCCTCTGTGGCAAGAATAAATAATGCTTCCTGGGTAACGGGATTTGCTGGAGGTGCATTATACCAGCTGCTGAGATTCCCTGTGGTTAGTTCACCCCGCATTGCAATATATTCATTTCCTATTATATCAGTGGATATTGTTTGGTCGCCAATCAGATCATAACACCCCCCTACTAAAGACTTCATAGAATCATCTTTTATTGAGATTGCTATTTTCTTTCCATTAGTGGTAACTTTTACTCCGGCTAAATGATCAATCGCTGCTCTGCCAAAAAAATCATTTCCATCCCGTGTTTCTTTCTCAGGATTATTCACCCAATTCGGCACCCCTGAATATGTATCTCCTCTGTTAAAAGGGCCTAAGGTCACTGTTCCTGTTAATGGTGGATTTGGACCATTATAAACTTCCAAACCTGCTGGTATAGCTAAAGTTAGAAAGGTGTTATCTTCAGTTATAGCTATATCAAAAGCGGAATAGGCAGGGGAATTATTAAAATCAACATTTTTCATTACAGTTTGAAAAGATGTGTAGAACTCTGTACCAAGAGCATTCCGTCCTTTTAGCGACCAGATATCCGGATTGTTAAAATTCCCATATTGATAATATACATTTATATAAGTGCTTGAAGTTATGTGTATAGCTTTGTTACTCCTTCCAGGCGTGCCTCCAAGGTTATCGTAGGAATTCATTATCTCACCATTTAGCCCGGGTGGAACGTCATAGGTATATGTTGAATTGGCAGGTATATTTATGACGATATCAGTAAAGTTTGCTTTATTGCCAGGCATTTCAATGGTTACAGTAGCTGGTAGATCCAAGGTAGTAATTTGAAAAGATAGGGGTTGACCTCCACCGGGGTTATGATCCGGTGTTATGAATGGTGCTGCAAACCAAAATTCTGTATCAGTTTGGCCATAACCTTTGGATAGACTTAAAACAAGCAGGATTAAAAATAATACGCCTTTATATGTAATATATTTCATTTTAGCATTTAGGTTTTTTTCTTTTTACGGGGGAAACCAAATGAAGTTACTTAATAAATGCTGCAGATTTTACCGTAAATCTAACATTTGTGGGGGATGCAACTTAATTCTACTTCATACGTAACAATTATGAGTAATTTAATGATAGAATAGTTTGCCAAATTTTACTAACAAAGATGAAAGTGAAGTTTAATATAATCTTATTAAAAATAATATTTGGGGTATACTTTAGCTCCATAGTGCATGCCCAGGATACTCTTTTAATTGAGCATTTTAATACAACCGCAATACCTGCGGGGTGGACAGAAGAAAAGGTAAAGGGTAAAGCTGGTTCAAATAATATTGTTAATTGGCAGTTTTTGGAAGGAGGATATAATTATTCCCCTGACACTGCCGCTGGAGGAGACTTTAATGCAAGGTTTCACTTTCAAAGCAGTAACCGGGAAGCTACAAAGTTAGTTACACCTGTAATAAATTCAAGTGGAAAGATAAAGCCTGTATTGAAATTTTGGCATGCGCAGACTATCTGGTACTGGGGGGCAGATTACTGGGATGAATTGGTTGTATATTATAAAACCGGAGTAGACTCTGCTTGGGTATTGCTGGAAGAATACCCAAATGCTGTTCCTTACTGGGTTGAGAGAGAAATATTATTGCCAGAGGATGCCTTAACCGAGACTTTATATGTTGGATTTGAAGGCATCACAGGATATGGGAACGGTGTTTGTATTGATGAAGTAACTATATGTGAGAGTGGACTGGAAGGCAGATTTGTTAGTAATATTAAAGTTTCTCAGCCAGCCTTAAGTTATGTCCCAACCGGTACAAATAGTAACCCAATACTGAGATTAGATATTTTAGTGGAAGGTAACAATAATGTGTTGCCACTAAAAACATTGGAAGTGACATCATTAAACGAAGATGATTACGATATTGCCACGAACGGGGTGAAATTATATTATACAAAAGATTCGGTTTTTAATACTGCTGTCCCTCTTTCTTCCGGAGAAACCTTTTCATCAGGGAAAGTATTGTTTGAAAGCTTAAATTATAATCTTCCTACAGGTAATAATTATATCTGGGTTACCTATGATTTAAAAGAAGATGCACAGGCCGATCATAAACTTGATGCCATGCTAGCTAAAAACATCATGCAGATTGGTGATAATTTTTATCCTGATTCTATAATATCTCCAGAGGGAAATAGATTAATATATCAAACAATATTTTTTGATAATTTTGAGACAGATCAGGGTTGGTCGTTCTCTTATGAGTTTGAGCGAAACAAACCCCAAGGACTTGGTGGCTATTCTGGCCCTAAAACCTGGGGATCTGCAGATCCGGAGCATGCCGTAAGCGGGGATACCATTATCGGAGTTGATTTAATCGGGCATGGGGATTACCCAGGCAATTATGAGTTAAATGACACAACTAATTTTCATTATGCAACTTCACCTTTACTAGATTTGCGTTACTATAATAATGTACAGCTAAAATTTAGTCGTCAGCTGAATATTTATTTATTTGATCAGGCATCAATTCAATATTCAATTGATAATGGAAGTAACTGGAATTATTTGTGGATGAACATTGATGAAGGTGGCTCAATCTCCGAGCCCCGATGGGTTGAGAGACAATATTTTATTAAGGATTACGTCGATCGGAAAGATTCTGTTCGCATTCGTTTCGCTCTGGGGCCCACAGGAGCGTATAATAGTTCAGGGGGATGGAATATTGATAATTTCCTTGTTACAGGTAATTTTGTTACAAGGGATGTTGGCGTTGCTGGATGGCATACCCCAAATGAAACTTGTGGTTTGGGTGACAATGAAATTATTAGCGTAATTATTAAAAATTATGGTAGCGCACCTTCTCCTGATACAATTCCTGTAATATGCAAATTTGGAGCTTCTGTATTTTCTGACACATTATTTGGATCCATTCCTCCTGAAGATTCTGTTATATTTTCCTTTAGCGAAAAGATTGATTTATCAATTCCAAATTATTATGATGATGTACAAGCTTATACATCCCTTGAAGGAGACGAGGACGATAGAAATGATAAATTTGTGCGTACTTTTTATTCTTTGCCATACATAAATTTACCCTATGCTGACAATTTTGAAAATACATTCAGCTTTTGGAGAGAGAATGGAGATACTTCATCTTTTACTCACGGAGTGCCGAATGGGTTTTCTTTGAAAAACAGTCATTCAGGTAGCAGAGCATGGGTTACAGATCTATACAACTATTACCCAGAAGGCGATTCTTCCTGGATTGTGAGTCCTTGTTTTAATTTTTCCAATGTAGAAAAACCAATTTTTGATTTCTTCTTATGGACAGAAGCCGAAGACACGCTTGATGGATTACTTCTGGAATATTCAATTGATGATGGAACTAATTGGCAAAAAGTACCAGGTCATGAATATACATATGATTGGGAATGGTATAATGATACAGTATTATCTCTGGCTTCAAGAGGGTGGACTGGCTTAAATGACACATGGAATAGACATCGCCAGGTTTTACCCGACATTTTAGAAGGTCAATCTTCGGTAAAGTTTAGATTTCTTTTCTCCAGTAATGACTCAAATACCTACTATGAGGGAGTGGGCATCGATGATATCAAAGTATACGAAGCCCCGCACGATATCGGCATCATTTCAATAGACTCTCTGCAAACAGACTGCCAATTCGCTAATGAAGATAAAATTTGGGTTTCTGCAAAGAATTTCGGACTTCGCGCATTAAACGCCAGCGATACGCTGATCATGGGACTAAAAGTGAATTCTGATACCGTTTTGTATGATACGTTGCAAATCGGCGCAATTTGGCCTGTAGGCGATACACTTTCATTTCAATTTACCACGGGAGCACCCATACAGGAAGCAGGCATTTATGAATTGGAAGCTTTTACTTTAATAGAAGCTGACCCTTATTTCTACAGCGATACGGCCAATGATACAGCTTCATTTACATTTTCTGTACTTCCCAATCCAATCACAAATTTACCGGATAGTGTCTTCTCTGCCTTCCCGGATACACTATTTCTGGTTGCCAGGGACGATCCGGATTATGCTTATTTGTGGGGTACGGGTGAAACCACTAACACCTTTGATGTACCAGCAGAAGGTACCTATACGCTCATTACTACAGATACGGCCGGTAATGGCTGTATTACATACGACACTACCATAGTGGAAACACTTATACCGGATATTGGCATTGACAGCCTCATAAACCCTTATTCCAATTGTGCATTAGGAAGCAGCGAACTCATGACGGTACAGGTACGAAATTTTGGTACGGACACCATGCATATCGGGAGACAAATCATAACCGGGTTTACCTATCTTACCTTCACAAAGATAGATACCTTTGAGCTAACACAAACATTACCTCCCAATGGTAAATATCACTATACATTTACCGATATATCCATTGACATGTCCGGAATTGGAAATTATGATTTTACAGCATGGACCACCAATTTCCTTGACTCCATTCCTGAAAATGATACGCTACGCACCACAGTTGAAGTTTTTGGCTTTCCCACCGTTGATCTTGGACCTGATACTGTTGTAAAAGATACCACGTATTTAATTGATGCCGGTGCCGGTTTTGATCATTATTTATGGAATGACAGCTCAGTTGCACAAACCTATTATGCTGATACTTCAGGTTATCATGGTGTCAGGGTTACAGATGAAAACGGATGTATGGATACGGATTCAGTTTTGGTATTCCTGAAAATACGTGATGTAAAACCCATTCAATTGGTAACTCCTGTAACGCAATGCGATTATGGTACCAATGAATATTTGCGTGTCCGTATTGAAAATGCGGGTACAGATACTATTCCATCGGGCTATCGGATTCCATTGGCATATAAACTCAATCAACTTCCTGTAACCAGGGATACCCTTGAATTACCCAATACTATTTTGCCGGGACAAAATGAGGTAGCCACTTTTTTATCCCCTCTTCCGGACATAGCCGATTCTACACTTATTTTTAATTTTTACACCGAATTAAGCGAAGACCTCAGACTGCAAAATGATACGCTGACTGATACGGTATATTTTTATGAGCCTCCCATTGTCAGCCTTGGTCCCGACACAGTGGTGAGGGATACATCCTATCTGATTACATTGCAATCAGAACCTTCCACAACGTATAACTGGAATACGGGAGCATCAAATGATTCCTTAGAAATCAATTTTTCCGGATCATACTGGGTGCAGGCAATTGATCAGACAAGTTGTGTTTCCCATGATACAATCTCTGTTATTTTGGTATTTCCCGATATAGGTATCATACCTGGTGGAATCACTGCCAGTTGTGCACGTGGGCAGAATGAACCCGTTAAAGTAAATGTTGTAAATTTTGGCACCGATACTTTAAAAACCGGCGAAAGTATAGGTATGGGTTATGGTCTGAATGGTAATCATATTAATGAAACGCTTGTATTTACCGATGCGTTTTTGCCTGGTGATACACTGGAATACACTTTCACCCAGGCTGCGGATTTGGCCACTCAGGAAGTCAATGAGATTAGTCTGTACACTGGATATTCTTACGATCTTGACCGCACAAATGATACCCTCAAAGAGACTCTTTATGAGTTTCCTGTAATCAATTTGGGACCGGATACCGTTGTTAGGGGCACATCCTATTTGCTATCCTTTGAAGAGAAAGAAGGCTCTGTATATTCCTGGAATACCGGTTCAACAAACGATAGTTTAATAGTTGAAAATACAGGAACATATTGGGCCACTGCTATAAGTGCTAATAATTGTACGGCGGCAGATACCGTATTTGTAAATCTTGTTTATCCAGACGTAGGAATTACCTCTTCTGCAATAACCTCTTCCTGTGATAAGTCAAACGCTGAAGATATTGAGGCTACTCTTACAAACTTTGGTACGGATACACTCAAAATTGGGGAAAGTATTTCTCTTGGTTATCAGATAAACAATAACACTCCGGTAACCGATCAGGTAGAATTCAGCCAGGATATAATACCCGGTGATTCTATTTTATTTACCTTTAATTCAAAGGCAGATTTGTCGGAATATGGTATATATAACATTAAAATTTACACTTTATATAATTATGACCTCGACAGGACCAATGATACATTAAAGCTATCAGCTGGCAATTATGAAACGCCGGAAGTAAGTCTTGAGGCACCTGCGGTAATCTCTGAAGCTACCTATACGCTGGATGCGGGATACAATGAAAACTGGATTTATGAGTGGCAGGATAGCAGTAACGCCCAGACTTATACTGCCAACCGCACGGGTACCTATACAGTAGAGGTTACTCATTCGATGGGGGGATGCAGTGCAACTGATGACATCTTTCTGTACTTCCTTATCAATGATTTATCAGTAACCGATGTTGACCTTCCGGCCACAATTTGTGATCGTGATGGCATTATTACAACCGTGACTGTGACCAATAGTGGGAATACAAACCCTGGTTCAGGAACGAAGTTTATGCTTGGAATAAAGTCAAACGGCGAATTGCTTCGCGAGCAGGAGTTCTCTTTAACCAGCATTATGGGTGCTGGTTCAGAACGGGAGTTTACGTTTGCTGAGCCCGTATTATATCAGCCTGCGGCTGATCCTTCCACAGTGAAGTTTTTTGTAAGCTGGTTGCAGGATGTGCGCGATGGAAATGATACACTGATAGTATCGAATGCTATAAAATCATCGCCTGACATAGATTTGGGCGGTGGAAATAATGATACGCTTGGAATAGAAAGTTTTCCACATCAGTTTAGCCTTACCTCAGGATATAGTAGTTATCTCTGGAATGATGGTGCTACAGGCACTGAATACACTGCTAATTCAACTGGGTGGTATAAAGTGAATGTTAGCGGCAGCAACGGATGCGTTACACGAGACTCTGTATTTCTCAAGATTGGGACCGGAATTTTCCAGTTTGCAGCAGATAATCCTGATGTAAAAGTTTATCCCAATCCTGCTGAAAATATGCTGAACGTAGAATTTTCTGCAGGTGCTCCCGGCCTTTATAAACTTCGGATGTTGAACATTAGCGGACAGACTGTCTTTTCAAGGAATTATGAGGCTTTCACTGAGGTAAAAGATGCGTTGGATTTATCTGCACTTCCCCGGGGAATGTATGTGCTTATTTTGCAAAATGAAAAGGGGAGGTATATGCAGCAGGTAATTCTGCAATAAATACTGTAACATTCTGGAGTATATCCCGTTATTTTTTAATCAATGTTTAACATTTGCAGATATTGTTTGTTAAATAAAATCAAATATCTGCTATGTTGATGTACGTAAGTGGCGTATTAGTCAAGAATAATGACAGTTAGGATTATTTTTTTTTTCTAACCCCTAACCTAAACAAGTTCCTTACGTTAAATAGGTGACAGATCATAATAAAAATAATGATAAATATCATTGATTATTTGATCTGAGTTGAATTCAGAGATGGGAAAAAGAAGGTTTTTAAATAGATTATACAATATAATCATTTTTTTGATGCTCGCCGGTACCGTATCGGGACAGGATCCTCAATTTACGCAGTTTTATGCCAATCCGCTATACCTGGCACCATCATTTGCAGGGGCCACACAAGATCATCGGTTTGCCACGAATTACCGCAACCAGTGGCCGGAAATTCCAGGAGCATTTCAAACTTACTCTTTCTCGTATGATCATTTTTTTGCAAATTTTAACAGTGGCATAGGTATATTGCTTTTACATGATAAGGCAGGTGCTGGAAATCTTAGTCAGACAAATATAGGATTGCAGTACAGCTATGATTTTATGGTGAATGATATCTGGCACGTACGGCCGGGCGTTCATTTTAAATACAGCAGCTTTGGCATTACCTTTGGAAACCTTATATTTAATGCACCAAATGAAGTGCCTCCCACAGATATTACCGGAGATGTAGATTTCGAGGCATCTGTAATGACTTATTCAGATAAATTCTGGTTCGGAACTTCTTTTGATCATTTGCTTAAGCCCAATCCCTCTTTTTATGAAGAAAAATCCGTCATCCCTATGAAGATTAATGTATTTGGTGGTGCACGCTTATTGAAGAGAGGAAGACTGCTAAAACCCATTGATGAAACTATTTCTATTGCTTTTAATTTTAAACATCAGGATAAATTCAATCAATTGGATTTGGGTCTGTACTGGAGTAAGATGCCCATTGCCATAGGGTTGTGGTACAGGGGAGTACCTCCGTTCAATTCCGACAGGGGAGATGCACTTGCTTTGCTGCTGGGATATAAATCTAATTATGTAAATA
>JBEPYD010000080.1:0-11978 GCA_041641575.1 Bacteroidales bacterium | reverse complement strand
GGATCATTACTCAATTGCCAATTTTTGCAAATTTAGAAACTACAGCAGTGGGATGAATAAGGGTAGCAAATCGCTCATCTGGTATATTCAGATCCGTTAATTTATGTAGAAATTTAAAATTTAACTTGACAGAAATAAGCGTATATATAAAGTATATATTAGGATCTTCGATATACTTGCCAGCACTTTCTGAAGTAACTTTTCCCAGTACAGGATATCCATTAATGGGTTCAGTTTCTCTGTCATTAAGGAATCCAATTACCTCCCATTCCTTTTCTTTACCTGCTGAGTTAATATCTTCAACAGTTGATAAAGCAACTGTTCCGTTACCATAGCCACCTATAATGATGAGCTTTTTCATTGTGAATTCTCCTTTTGCTTTATTATATCGGCCTTTTGTAAAACCTCTTTGGCTGCGAGTACCATAGGCGGACCAATGAACTTGCCATTCATTATGGCAACACCTTTATTATCTTCCCTTGCCTCATCATTTAGTATAAGCATTTCATGTGCGTTCTCTATTTCTTCTTCTGTGGGACTGAAATACTTGTGTGCCAAATCAATCTCTTTAGGGTGTAAAATTAACATCCCTTCATAACCTAACTTCTTGGCTAAAATCAAATTCTTCTCCAAATCGGGTAAATCATGTACCCTTATATGCACTGTATCAATGGGAATTACACCATTAGCCCTGGCTGCCATTGCAATGATTGATCGTGCTGTAAAAATGCTTTCTCCCTCTATATCATGAACCCCTTTAAGGTTTGTAATATAGTCCTCACATCCAAAAGCTATTGCTATTACACGTGGTGAGGCCTGAATTATCTCCTGTGCATTAAGAACTGCCGCGGTAGTTTCAATTAATGGAATTATTTTGAAGGTTCCTTTTTGAATTCCTTTTTCATACTCTATGGTTTCCAAAAGTTTGTCAAAAAAGTACACATCCTGTCCGGTCATTGATTTTGGATATACAAATCCGTCAATACCCTCAACAGTCAATGCCATAACATCTTTAAGAAGCTCCCCACTCTCCCGGTCATTAACCCTTGGAAACACCAAATGATTTTTATATAATCCATTGGCAAGTTTCTCCAGTATTTTCTCCCTGGCCACTTTTTTATTTTCACATGGCTGCACAGAGTCTTCAATATCCAATAAAAGTGCATCAGCAACAGACCTTCCCGCACTTTCAAGAAGCCTGTCATTATGCCCGGGTACAAACATTAGTGAACGAAGTAATTTAAAATTTTTCACTAGTATAAATTTTAGTTAATCATATATTTCCAATAAAAACAGCAGCCTTTTCTTCTAATTTCTGTCTCTAATACAATGGAGCCCCTCATGATTTATTCATGTCTTTGTTATGAAAAATCAGTACTGAATTTCATTTGTTTATTATTTATTTTAAATGCTTTTTCATTTATTCAGAAATTTGAGAACTACTGTAAGTGTTTCAGTAAAAATAGTTAAAATCATCTAATTTTTAGGGATTAAAACTTTTCTTTGAAATGACAAAACAATGTCACCAACCTGATTTTTAGCCATTGTTTCTACATGAACAATCCCTCTGTCGGGCTTGGTTCTTGATTCACGCTTATTAAGGACTTTTGTAATAGCATATAAGGTATCACCAATAAAGACTGGTTTATGATGCTTAATGAATTCATATTCCAGATTGGCAATAGCTTTGCCAGATATTGCCGCAACAGTCATTCCAACTACAACACTAAAAACAAGCGTGCCAACAACCAATATCTTACCGGGATAATGATCTTTACAATAATTAGCATCTATATGTAAAGGGTGATGATTCATGGTTAGCAGAGAAAATATATTGTTATCACTCTCTGTAATTGTTTTACCGGGCCAATGCTCAAATTCCTGCCCTTCATAGAACTCCTCAAAGAAATTACCAAATTTTTCCATTATGAATTATTTAAAAATTTGTACTTAAACTCCGCCAATTTCCAATCTGCTTCGTCATCAATATCCTGGGCATGAAGCGGGTCAATTTCAAAAGCGCCGCGATTACTCCCCCCTATAGGTTTGCCGGCTTGTATAAAATAGAACATGCCTGCATCGTGATATGCTTTTTCTAAGTCCTGTGAACGACTATTGGCATATTCAGGATACATAAAATCAACCCTGGATTTATTCATTTTAAAAGCCCGCTGTATGGGGTACCCAAAAGGCACTACAGGACGCACAGAGTCCATGTTTGTATTAATAAGTAAATCAAAGGCTTTTTTAAGTAATTCAACTGAAGTAAGCGGTGCAGTAGGCAATATGAGGCAACAATTATCAAATATCTTTTGGCGGCTTTTATATTCTCCAATAACCTCAAGATAAACATCGTTTAGCGGAGCAATATCATTTGCTGATTCTTCACTGCGTAAAAAAGGAACTGTAGCTCCATATGCTTTAGCAATTTCAGCAACCTCCTCACTATCGGTAGAAACCATTACCTCTTCAAACAAGCCACTTTCTATTGCCACCTCAATAGAATAAGCAATTATAGGTTTGCCTAAAAATTTGCGGATGTTTTTTTTAGGTATACGCTTGCTTCCCCCTCGTGCAGGAATAATGGCCAGATTTTTCATGCAAAAAAAGCTTTTACTTTTTCAATCACGTAATCCTGTTCCTGCTCTTTTAATGTTGGAAACATGGGCAGGCTTATGCAATGGTCGTAATAATCTTCAGCATTGGGCATATTACCTTTTTCCCATCCAAACTGCCGGTAATAAGGCATAAGATGCGCCGGTATGTAATGTACCTGCGCATGAATACCCTGCTGCTTCAGGTAATCATAAAACGATTTTCTGTCGGGCACTTCTATAACGTATAAATGAAAGGCATGTCGGGCATTTTCAGGAATTTTTTGACATTTGATTTCTTCCAATTGCTGAAAGGCATCATCATATCTCTTAGCAATTTGTCTGCGCCTTATCATATTTTCATCTGCCCGTTTTAGCTGTGAGGCACCCAAAGCTGCCTGAAAATCAGTAAGACGGTAGTTTTGACTCAATTCCTGCATCTCGTAATACCATCCTCCCTGGCTGTCATGCAGCAGTTCCGGATCTTTTGTAATACCATGGCTACGGAGCATAAGCATTTTATTATAAACTCTCTCATCATTTGTGGTAACCATTCCTCCTTCACCACTGGCAATATGCTTTACGGGATGAAATGAAAAAATTGCCAGATCAGCATAAACACTGTTGCCACAATTCTGCCATCCACCCTGGTAATCCATAAATGCCGCACCCGGGGCATGACAGGCATCTTCAATCACAGCCTCAACGCCATATTTACCGGCAAGGAATTTTACTTCTTCAAGATTAACCGGTAATCCGGCAAAATCAACGGGTATGATTCCTTTGTAAGCACCCTTTGCAGATTTTTTCAGAATGTCTTCAATATTATTTAAGTCAATAAGGTATGTTTCACGATCAATGTCGCAAAAAACTACATCTCCACTGTTAAATTTCACGCAATTGGCGCTTGCTACAAATGTTATGGGGGTAGTAATAAACTTATCACCCGGTTGGCATCCGGCAGCCTTTACACATAAATCCAGGGCTGCAGTACCATTGGAAACAGCTACAGCATATTTTGAACCAATGTAATTGGCAAAGGCTTCTTCAAAACTATGAACATTCGGCCCCTGTGTTAAAAAGTCAGACTTCAGAACTTTTACAACTTCGGCTATATCCTGGTCGGAGATAAATTGTTTTCCATAAGGAATATTCATCAGGTATAAGGTTTAAAATCCGGATCAACATATTCTTTTATCAGGCTGCGCATATCCTCTTCGTTCACCCACTTATCATTAGTGCCCGAATTATAGCTAAAACCTGCAGGCACAGATTTACTGCCTTTATAATATTCAAGGTATTTTGGCTTTTTGTTTTCCATGGGCAAAATGGCAAAATACTTGCCAATATCAATGGTATTAATTGAATCACTCACAGTGATCATTTCTTCATGCAGCTTTTCACCCGGACGAATACCCACATAATCAAGCTTTGCATTGGGGGCTATAGCCCTGGCAACAGTTTCAATTTTATATGAAGGTATCTTTGGAACAAAAATCTCTCCTCCCATGGCATTTTCAATCGCCCAAAGCACCATTTCAACTCCTTCTTCCAAAGAAATATTAAAGCGGGTCATATCTTTATGAGTGATGGGCAAAATGCCTTCTTTTGCTTTGTTCATAAAGAAAGGAATGACTGAACCACGTGAGCCCATAACATTGCCGTACCTGACTACTGAAAACCTGAGATCACGTGGGCCCTTTATGTTATTTGCAGCGATAAAAAGCTTATCAGAGACCAACTTAGTAGCTCCGTAAAGGTTTATAGGTGCAGCAGCTTTATCTGTAGAAAGGGCAACTACAATTTTAACATTGTTGTCCATTGCCGATTCTATTACATTTTCAGCTCCCAGTACATTTGTTTTCACCGCCTCCATGGGATTATATTCGGCAGTAGGCACTTGTTTTAATGCTGCTGCATGAATAATTACATCTATTCCTTCACAAGCTCTTCTAAAACGCTGCGAATCTCGCACATCGCCGATAAAGAATCGAACCTGGGGGTATTTATCTTTTGGATAATATTGCCCCATTTCAAATTGTTTTAATTCATCGCGGGAATATATTACCAGTCTTTTTACATCAGGGTATTTTTGTAGAATCATTTGGGTGAATTTCTTTCCGAAACTCCCGGTACCGCCTGTTATAAGTATAGATTTATTATTTAATGCCATTCATTTAATATTTTGCTCCAAATGCTGTTATCACGAATTTGGTAGTCTAATTGATTATTTTTGTAAAAATCATCTAAATATTTGTAATACAAAGGCTTTAGCTTGTAAATATTTTTCAATTCATATTTATCGAAAATCCAGACTGTTTTTCTAAATTTAGGCAATTTCAGAAAAATATTTCGATTATAAAAAAGACTTCCGGCCTTCATTAAAAAAAACATTCTGAAATACCGGAAGGAGAACACAATATTTTTGTCCTGGTGCTCTGTTTCCTGAACTGTTTTCTTTAAATAAAAACCTGCGCGTAAATGGTTTAATCCATCATCAAAACCGATGGTATCCTTTATCAGTGTTTTACGGTTTTTTTCTAATTCGTCATTTTTAAAACCGGGCAATTCATTTGTTTCGTAAAAGCTTTTTATGTTGCGCTGAAGTTCTTCAGTATTTCTTATTAACACAGAACCCTTATAGAGCTTATCTCTGTTAAAATCCGGATCAGGATTTATTAACAAAGTTTGCTTATTAAGCATCCAGGCTTCCAGGGCAGTGGTGGATTCGAAAGCCATCCAAAAGTCAGATATGTTGATCAGATCATGAATATTTTCATTTTCAGTAATATAAATTACATTAGGATAATCCCTGAGCCGGATCATTTCATTTGGATTCTCTTTAGTGATTGATGGATTGGCTTCATTGGGATGTCTTTTCAATAAAAAGAGAATATCAGGATTAGATTCAATGGCAAACTTTAAAATGCCTTCAACTTTAAGCATTTGTTCCTTCATCCATTGAATCCTCTTTCCAGGTTCAGCATGTAAAAACCTTATTTCGCGCAAGCCCTGCTTGTTATAAATTTTTCCGAAAGCCCAGCCGGCATAGCCAATGACTTTCTTGTACTGTGTCAGGCCTTTTTCTGATAAAAAATCTTCTTTTGATTTAAACCTGTATATTTTATACCGATCAAATCCCAATGCCCCGGTAAGCACATTATTGTATTGGGACATTACTTCCTCAAAATATTTTTTTGTGCGTTCAGACCAATGACATATATAACGCTGATGATAGACCTTATCATAACTATACCCGTAAAAATTAAAAGAGCCATCTGTTCTGAAATTCCCTTCAGAGATAAGGGCAAAAACCTCGATTCCACTTTTTTTGGCATATTTTGATATTTCATAATGCCATAAAGAGCCTATTGTATTGGCGATTAAAACCAAATCCGGTTTTTCTCTGTAAATTGCATGAATATCCCATATAAATGCAAACTTTACTTTACAGGAAAGATATTTTTCAGCAAAATAAACCAGGGGTAAGAGAATTTCTGCATCCCTTCCATAATCGTTATCGAGGTAACAAAGGATTTGTTTATGCGGGGACAATGTCATGCAGATAGCTATTTAATTCCTTTACAATATTTTCAACATTGTATTTTTCTATGGATGTTTGCTGGTTATCAAGATAATTTTCACCTGATATAAACAGTTCATATCTTTCCAAAATATATTTCTTAATTCCTTCATAATCATCATAATCAAAAGTTTCTCCTGCAGCAGTTTGGTTTACAATATTGCTTACATCGCTGTCTTTGGGGCCAAGAACCATTATGGGTCTTCTTGTTCTCATATATTCAAATAGCTTACCGGGTACCCGACCCCTGGCATTTTTCGCCTTGTTCAAAGGTAACAAAAGAATATGAGATTTGAACTCAAACTCAAGCACTTTGGGTCTGTCTATATTACCAGGAATGTATGCGTTTTGGTCAAGGCCTAATGTGTCAATCTTTTCTTTTATGGCATAATCAACATTGCCGATAAAATTGATTCTTAAGGAAGCTGCAAATTTCCGGTTATGTTTACTGATATCCCTGAGCACTTCCAGCAGGGTTTCAGGGCTTCTGTCAAAACCCAGTAAACCTGCATGTGTGATCGTAAAATTTTCATCAGGCTTTATATTTTCAGTTTTAAAGTCTTCCTCATCATACCCCCAAAACAAAACGCTTACATTTTTGGCTCCAATTTCTTCTAAATCCTTTGCCCATGATGGACTGGCTATGGTAATTTTATCTGCACGTCTAAAAACCTGCGCCTCAAGGCTTTTATGTATTCTATCTGCCAAAGGAGATATTTTTAACATGCTGTAATAATCCACCTGTGTCCAGGGATCCTGGAAGTCGGCAATCCATGGAATGCCAGTCCTTTGTGCAAGACGAAGACCTATCACTGTGTTTGTATGGGGAGGGCCATCAGTAAAAATGGCATCAACCGGATTTTCATCCAAATATTTCAATAAATACTTAACAGAAGGCCTAATCCAAAATGCCCTTGCATCAGGAATAAAAATGTTGCCCCGTATCCATATAGAAATGTTATCTAAAAATGACCTTTTTTTATCCCTGACATATACTGGGTTTGCAGAATCTTTTTCACTTCTGCCTGTCAGCCGTTTAAACAACCGGTAAGGCTCAAAAAAAGGGCGCTTAATAACTTCAATTCCTTCAGGTATATCCGTTAAATTGGTTTTATCTATGCTGGCATACTGTGGATTATGAGCAGTGTAAACAACAGGTTTCCAACCCATTCTGTTAAGGTATTTGGCAATTTTTAAGCACCGGTGCACACCAATACCACCAGCAGGAGGCCAGTAATATGTTATGATTAAAATCTTCTTCATTCACTATTTACTGCAAGGAATCTAATATATTCCTGAAACCCACTTTTTTTTCCAAAATTCCTGCCAGCTCCTCAATTTTCAACCGTTCCTGCTTCATGGTATCCCGGTCGCGGATGGTTACGGTATTATCTTCTTTTGTCTGATGATCAATGGTAATACAATACGGTGTGCCAATAGCATCCTGACGGCGGTAGCGTTTGCCAATAGAATCCTTTTCATCGTACTGGCAATTGTAGTCAAATTTAAGGTTATGGATAATCTCTCTGGCAATATCAGGCAGTCCATCTTTTTTTACCAGCGGCAGAACAGCCAGTTTTACAGGTGCAAGGGCAGGCGGGATATTCAATACCACGCGGGTATCTTTCTGACCTTTATCATTGGTTAACTCTTCTTCCTGGTAAGCATTGGCAAATACACTCAGGAACATACGGTCCAGTCCAATGGAAGTCTCAACTACATAAGGTACATAACTTTCATTTGTTTCCGGATCAAAATACTGAATCTTTCTGCCAGAAAATTTCTCATGGCTGCCCAGATCAAAATCCGTGCGTGAATGAATCCCCTCAACCTCGCGAAAGCCAAATGGAAAGTTAAATTCAACATCTACAGCAGCATTGGCATAATGTGCCAGCTTATCATGTTCATGGAAACGGTATTTTTCATCCCCCATACCCAATGCTTTGTGCCATTTCATACGTGCTTCGCGCCAGTATTCATACCATTTCAACTCCTCTCCCGGACGAACAAAAAACTGCATTTCCATTTGTTCAAACTCACGCATGCGAAAAATAAACTGCCGGGCTACTATCTCATTCCGAAAGGCTTTACCTATCTGTGCTATACCAAAAGGAAGCTTCATACGACCGGTTTTTTGCACATTCAGGTAATTAACAAATATACCCTGCGCTGTTTCGGGGCGAAGATAAATCTTACTGGCATCTTCAGATACGGAACCCAGTTTGGTATCGAACATCAGGTTAAACTGGCGGGCCTCTGTCCAGTTTTTAGTACCGGAAACAGGACACACAATTTCTGCATCTATTATTATTTGTCTCAGATCCTCGAGATTTTCACTTTCCAGGGCTTTCACCATACGGTTGCGGATGGCATCAATTTTATCCTGGTTGGCTTTTACACGGGGGTTGGTTTGCCGAAACATTGCCTCATCAAAAGAATCTCCAAAACGTTTCGCAGCTTTGGATACTTCCTTTTCAATTTTTTGTTCCAGTTTTTCCATATACTCCTCAATGAGTACATCTGCACGGTAGCGTTTCTTTGAATCTTTGTTGTCAATCAGTGGATCATTAAAGGCTCCAACATGTCCTGAGGCCTCCCATGTCCGAGGATGCATAAAAATTGCCGCATCAATACCTACGATGTTTTCATGCAACTTTACCATGGAATCCCACCAGTATCGGCGAATATTGTTTTTCAGTTCCACCCCGTTCGGGCCATAATCATAGACAGCACTTAGGCCATCATAAATTTCACTCGATTGAAATACAAACCCATACTCCTTGGCATGGGCAATTATCTTTTTGAAAATATCTTCCTGAGCCATACTTTTTTATTTTGAACCCCAAAAGTAAATGAAATACTTCCTTTTTCATAATTTGGTGATCTAAAAAAAATCCCTTATCTTGTCAATTCAATTAACCGAAAGCGATAAAACATGAAAAAAGTATTGTTAGCATCTTTATCCTTGCTATTATTTATCATAGCAATCCTTACTTCGTGCGAGAAAGCGCATGAAAATAAAACAGGGTCTGTTTCATTTACCTTTAATAATCTTGATAATCTTAAGAGTGCTGGAGAAGCCCTTGATTTTATTGTGGTTAGCCTTAGCGATAAAAACGGAGATGTCGTTTATGAACAATTAAAACTAGATTTATTGCAATTTGACGATAACTACATTACAAAACCCGTTTATCTTGAACCTGGTACGTACAGTCTGGATTTATTTTTCGTTGGTTATGGCCAGCAGGTAAAATTTGCCACACCATTAGCAGGTTCAGCAATGGCATACCTCGTGGATAACCCATTGCCCTTTACTTTTAACATTAACGAGGATGATGTCACTAATGTAGTTCCGCAGGTAATAAAAGTTACTTCCGAAAATTCAGATGCATTTGGCTATGTTACCTTTTCATTTGATATCATTTCCACATTTAAAATCAATGTGGCAGGTTTTACATACGATTCATCATTAAATAACTTCAATCTTAGTGCTTTTAATCTTGCGGTTTATGGAGATGGTGTAATATTATTGGATAGTATCATGTCAGCCAAAACCAACACTGTTCTTATCCCAGACGGATATGATCAATACCAGCTTAAGGCAACTTATGATACTAATACCTACACAAAAGACTTTAGCCGTATGGAATTACAGTCCTATAGTTGCACGTGCGATACAGGTATTATAAAATTTTATTTTGAAGATCAAAACAATGATATCTTTACTTTGCAACCAGGACCTGACGATGGAAAGGATGCCAATATTTATTCGCATCAGCCCGACAGGAACTATGGCTCACCTCTTTCTGACAACCCACACGATGCTGCATACTCAATCATTATTGACTCCTGGACCCGTGATGCCGGCATTTATATCCACCGAAGCCTCCTAAGCTTTAACCTGGAAAATATTACTGATGCAAACAAAATATCAAAAGCTTATTTATCGCTATATTTTGATTCTACTACCTATCATTGGGATGCTGCCGGTTTTGGAAATTACGGACAAAATGAAGCCGTTATCCAGCGTATCACCGAAAGCTGGGAAGAACATATTGTTACCTGGAACAATCAGCCTGCCACTACAAATTTGAACCAGGTATTTTTACCCCAAAGTCAATCTCAGACACAGGATTATCTTAACATTGATGTTACCCTGTTGGTAAAAGACATGATTGCTCATCCGAATACATCTGATGGTTTTATGATCAAACTTTTAAACGAAGGTTCTATCTATCACAGCCTGGTATTTGCTTCAAGCGACAATTTCAATCCGTCAAAGCATCCAAAGCTGACAATAGAATACTAAGCTATTTTACAATTAAACAGAGGCTATCCTTAGGGATGGCCTTTTTATTGGAGAGAAGGTTAAAGGAAAATATTTGATTAAGGCTTATGCTAACTTTATTTTATTCATCTCCCGATAATTTGATAGTTTTTAATAATTCAAACCCGGGATGATCATTGATGCTGATTAGGGCCTGCTGAAAAAAATTTCATATTGTGTAAGTTACCCAAATCACCGAACCTCAATAACCGGTAGAAGCTCATGTTATTGATACAGAATTTTTCTACTAAAAATTACATCATTTTGAAGATTAGTTATATTAAGTATATACATTCCTTTTGAATAATCCGAAAAATCTATAAGTAGCTGTTGCCAATGGGATGAGTAAGAATAAATCTTATTTCCATTCATGTCAAATATTTCCACCTTCATTTTATTGCCATTATCAAAAAATGCTTTGTTTTCAGTTTGGATAAACAAATACTTGTGAGTTGGATTAGGTGCCACCCAAATATCTGTTGTTTCTTCCACATTATCAGCATTTACAAAAGGCATTTCAAAATGAAGGGTATCATTCACAAATACAGTATCTCTGATAATTAGTGTATCCTGATAAATAGTGATGGTATCAAACACTTCTGTAATGCAATCATCGTTGCAAATAATTCGGGTACTTAGTGAGTTAATCTCCTCCTGCGAAAGAACGCGGTTATAAATCCGAACTTCATCTATAGAACCTGTAAAATTTCTAACCATGTCAGGGATATCTCCAGTAAATTCATTGATTTTTCCACCGATGGAAAAATAATTACATGGAGTATTAAAGCTGCCCAAATATCTTTTATGGTGTAATGTTCCATTAATAAAGATTGTAGCAGTGTCTCCATCATAATTAACGGCTGCATGGATCCAGTCATGGTTAATTCGAGGGTCTTTGTAATCAAAAACAGAATATAAATCACTTGCTATATGATTCTCTTCGCCATATAAAAAACCAACCAT
Source organism: Bacteroidales bacterium (assembly GCA_041641575.1). GTDB lineage: Bacteria > Bacteroidota > Bacteroidia > Bacteroidales > JBEPYD01 > JBEPYD01. The sequence continues at coordinate 511 of JBEPYD010000080.1, read as the reverse complement.
TCCACTACCATACCCGAAGCCAAACCCGATGGAATTCCGGGTGAGTGTATCCCCATATGAAAACAATGCCTGCCCGGGCTCAAAAAAAACTGGTTTATACCAGAGACTTATACCTCTTTCTGCAGAATCGCAGGGAAATGTATTTATTTCTCCCCAAAATATGTGGTTATTATTTAAAATGAGGGAATTATATTTCCCCCCATTAATTCCCGTGCCGTATAAAACAAACCAATTAGAATGGCTAATATTATTTCCATTTCCTGATGCATCTTCAAGGTTCTCATTAAAAGGAAAATAAGCTACCAACCCGGAATCCAAATCCTGGGCATGTAAAGAAATGCTGAAAAACAGGATAATTGTAAAAACGGGTAAAATTTTCATCATCGAGGAATTAGTATAGTTGAAACTACAGGATGCTGCAATCACAAGTATGATAAATTTAATAAAAGCTAGGATTAAAAGATTATAACTTTTAAAATAAATTAATAACATGCAACTTTTATTCAAAAAG
>JBEPYD010000079.1:0-11978 GCA_041641575.1 Bacteroidales bacterium | reverse complement strand
CGGGAATCACACAACGGTTGGCGGCGCCGGCCATTGTTGGCAGCATGGCGGTATATCCTGCGTACCTGCCAAAAACTTCAAGCACTAAAATCCGCTCATGCGATCCGGCTGAGGTACGCAATGTGTTTGTCATATTGATGGTGCGGGTTACGCACGTGCTGAATCCAATGCAATAATCGGTGCCGGGAACATCGTTATCCATGGTTTTTGGGATGGCAATTACCTTAACCCCCTCCTGATACATGCGCACCCCATAGCTAAGGGTGTCATCACCGCCAATGGGGATGAGATAATCAACACCCAGATAATCGAGGTTTTTGATGACTTCCGGGGTAAGGTCGTTCATCTCATCTTTGTACGTGTCTGCCAAATGTTCAGGAACAGCCTGTTTGGGTACATGACTGGGACGGGTACGGCTGGTATGTAAAAAAGTTCCTCCTGTGCGGCCCGCTTTGTTTACCAATTCTTCGGTAAGTACCATGTATTTATCACTGTTGTCGGCTTTTTTATCCCTTATAATGCTCATAATGCCGGCCCATCCACGTCTTAGCCCTATTACCTGATATCCTTCCCGAACCGCACGGATGGTTATTGCACGTATTGCAGGGTTTAATCCGGGTACATCGCCACCACCGGTAAGAATAGCTATTGTTCCTTTTTTATTTTTGGAAGCCATACAGAGGTATTTTTATGGTTCGTAATTATTTAGATAAAAATACGCCATTTTATTAGAAAAACAAAAGGCATGAATTATAAAAATCCATGCCTTTCCAATATTTAAGGGGTTATTGTTATTGTTCCCAATTCAATATCTTCATGAAATCATATTCTTCAGGATCCTGAACATACTTTTTAGCTGCCCGGTAATCTTGTTTGGTGATAAAGTGGAGATTATTGGCATACACCAGTTTGGCTTTGTCTGATTCGATATTTACCAAACGGGGTTTAACTTTTCCATTTTCGTCTGCAACATCTTTAAGATAAAGTGGAGATACTTCTCCCCTTCGGTCTACTGTAACCATACAACCCGTTTCTTTTTTTGCGTAAAGCTGGTAAACACCAAGTCCGAGAAGGGTGGCGTAGCTTAAATCGTAGGCAATGGGGCGGCAGCAGCGTAATTCATATCCCATTTCATTGGGACGGCTTTTTACTTTTATTCGTAAATTCTTTAATTTTTGCTGTACAAGCATGTTGAAAATGTGCGACTTACTCACGTTACCTAATTCCGGGTGCCCGTGATCATCATATGTAAAGTTAATATTGGTGGCAATAATTTCTTCATCGCTCATAAAGTGGAAAACGCCTTCTGATATTATTGCAGCGCCATAATCAATACCCATTATTCTTCGTTTTACCATAGAAGAAATTACCATGTTGGTTATTTTATCAAAGGTAATATCGGTTTTGTTAAACATTTCAGGTATGATAATCATGGGGTAATGACAGGCAGTACCAATACCAAAGGCAAGGTGACCAGCCTCGCGACCCATGGCTGAAATTACAAACCAGTTACCGCTGGTGCGGGCATCTTCATAAATGGTATTTGCCAAACGCACACCTTCTTCTTTTGCACTGTGGTAACCAAATGTTGGAGTGCCTTCGGGCAGGGGAAGGTCGTTATCAATGGTTTTGGGCACATGTATATTGGCCACTTTTAGTTTCTTTTCCTGCAGGAACTTACTTAAACGGTTTGCTGTGGATGCAGTATCGTCGCCACCTATGGTTACCAATAGTTTAACATTGTTTTTTTCAAAGAATTCGGCTTTGAATTCATCATCTTTTGGCTTGTGGCGGCTCATTTTTAAAGCTGAACCACCCCTGCTGTAAATTTTATCAGCATAATCAAAATCGAGGAATTCATAATCCGGTTCGTCGGCAAAGAGGCTCTTGTATCCACCATTAATACCAATTACAAGAAATCCGTTGTTTAGGAAAATTTTCGTTACGGAACTGATAACAGTGTTTATTCCTGGAGCAGGACCGCCCGCGCATAAAATAGCGATAGAATCTTTCATTTGTTTTCTTAATTTTTTGGTTACTACTTGAATCGCCTGCAAATATGATAATATATTTTGAAAAATATAAATGGAACCATTCTAAAAAGCCCGTTTTTACCAAAATATCGCATTTTTTATCTTTCAGACTGGCTGTGGTTTACATATTTTAATACAATTTGTAAAACCTTTGAACTTATCTACAGAAAAGTTGTTTAAATTTGCGACTTAGTTGCAAAAAAAAATGAATGCAGAAATACTATTAAAGGAAAATAAACTTCAAAAAACGAAGAGCCGGATTTTACTTCTCGAGCTTTTTTTAAACAACAGGAACAAAGCCTTGTCAGAAAAAGAACTCGAGGATTTAATGGAAGGTAAAACCGACCGGGCAACCATATTCCGGAATTTGAATACATTCTGCCAAAATAATCTTTTACATAAATTAAAGATAAACAATGAATCCAGGTATGCCATTTCATTGCGGGACCATGTTTTTGAATCCCTTAATGATATTCATGCACATTTTTATTGCTCAAGCTGTCACGCCATGAAATGTATTGAGGGAAACCTACACCTGGATAAAAACCTGCCCGGGGGATATGAAATAGAAAAAACGGATGTAGTTCATTATGGAACCTGTAAGGCATGTAATACAAACAATTTAAGCTGATGCGGACGAATTTAATTTTTATTTTGTTGATTTTGCATCAGATTACCTCCGCACAGGAATATACCATATCGGGGCAGGTAAGGGATTATCATAACCGTATCTTAACCGGGGCTAACATTTATATTTTTGAAGAAGATAAAGGTACGATAGCCGATACTGATGGTAAATTTCAATTGCACGGACTTAAACCGGGCAAACATTTGATGCATGTAAGCTTTATTGGTTACGGTCATGTTGAAATACCTGTTCATATTCATAACCGCGATACTTTTGTTGAGGTTTTTCTAAAAGAAACTTTCTTGGAAATTGAAGATGTTTCTGTTGTAAACGACCGGTTAAATGACAGAAAAAAGAAATCTCCAGTTTTAAGAGAGGTAGTCGATAAAAGTTATATGCAGGAAAATATTGGTGGCTCTCTCATGGAAACACTAGAGAAATTACCAGGGGTGAACTCAATGAAGATTGGCGCAGGTGCATCCAAACCTGTAATAAGGGGTTTGGGGCTTAACCGCATTGTTGTGGCCGAAAATGGCATCAAGCAGGAGGGGCAGCAATGGGGCCTGGATCATGGCCTTGAAATCGACCAGTTTTCCATTGACAGACTAGAAGTAATAAAAGGTCCGTCTTCTTTACAGTATGGTTCAGATGCAATAGGAGGTGTGGTAAATATTCCTGAGCCCATAGTGCCGATGAAAAACAGTGCCTCTGGAAGTGTGAAACTTATAGGAAGAACCGTAAATAACCTTGGCGGCATTGCTGCCCTTGCAGAAGGGCGAAATGTTCATGCTTTTTACAGGATAAGTGGTACTTTTCAGACCTATGGAGATTACAGCGTGCCTGCGGATTACGTGGTTTATAATACTTTTCGGTTGCCTGTAAACCATAATAGACTTAAAAATACAGCCGGCCGGGAGCGAAATTTTTCTGTCACTGCAGGTCAGATAAGACCATGGGGGTCTACACGGCTTACGGCTTCTAATGTGTACCAAAAAACAGGCTTTTTCCCCGGGGCTCATGGAATTCCACATGTTCCAAGCCTGTATCATGATTCTTCTTTCCGTGATATTGATTTGCCCTACCAGGAAGTAAATCATCTTAAAGTGATTAACAATACAAGAATCAAGCTGGGACTTAACAGGTTAAATATTGATATTGGCTATCAAAAAAACCACCGCAGCGAATTTTCACGCTTCCATACACATTATCCCGGCGCAGAAGCACCTGAAATAAATCCCAATCTTGAGCTCGATTTTGAGTTGCATACACTCTCTGCAAATGCTGTTTTTAACAGTGATCTTGACAGCCGGACCAGCTATTCCACTGGAATCCAAACAGCTTTTCAGGAAAATTTTATTGGAGGGTATAGTTTTCTGATGCCGAGGTATTCAAAACAAAATGCAGGAGTGTATTATATGATTACCCATTCATTAGCTGACAAAGAATGGGTGATAAGCTCAGGAATAAGATATGATTTCGGGTTTTTGGATTTACGTTCGTTTGAACTGCCTTACGTTGATGTTGAAGAGCGCTTGCGGAGTATTCCTCTCAGAAGAAATTTCAGCGATTTTTCAGGTAGTGCAGGCATCACCTGGAACATCAGCCAAAATCATAATTTGAAATTCAATGCAGGTAAAAGCTTTCGCATGCCCACCCCCATGGAGCTGGCTGCCAATGGTGTGCATCATGGGTCATTCAGACATGAGAAAGGCGATCCCGACCTGGATTCAGAGCAATCATACCAATTTGACCTCTCTCATGGGATACAGCAAAAAAAATTTAACTACGAGGCCGGTTTGTTTTATAATTATTTTACAAATTTTATTTTTCTTAGTCCCTCAGGGGTTTGGTCCTCGTTGCCAGACGGAGGACAGATATACAGGTTTCGTGATGCCGCTGCACGAAGAACAGGAATAGATGTATCTGTCAATTATAACTTATTCAAATATACACATTTGTATGTGTCAGGCGAGTATATCAGAGCCACTGAATTGCCTGCTAAAGATGGGAACGTCACCTATCCGGTGCCGTTTACACCTCCACCCTCCGTTGGCGCTTCCGTAAAACAATATTTATTAACAAATAATAGTTTTGCCAACGATTTTTGGGTACAACTATACCTGAAATCAGTAGCTAAGCAGAACCGTGTGGCGAGGAATGAATTGCCCACACCAGGCTATCAGGTTTTTGATATTCTCGCCTCAGCAAACCTACAGTTTGGAAAACAAGAAGTAAATGTAAGGATGCAGGTTAACAATATTTTTAACATAAAGTATCTAAACCATTTAAGCTTTTACAGGTTAATAGAAGTACCGGAACCAGGGCGGAATTTTCAACTATATATTGAATTTCCCTTTAGTTCTGAATTAAAATCAAAACATCGGAAGTGAATCAAAAAACTAAAAAAATATCATCATTATTTTCTGCAGTTGTATTAGCTGTATTGATATTGCTTCCGCACGTTGTTCAAACAATGCACATTGTGCTGGTGGAACATGAAGAACATGAATCCACTGCTGTTACAACGTCATCTCAACTAGAGGAAACACATTGGAGATGTCCTGTGTTTGATGTTGATATCCAACCAAGGTTTATTCAAAAGTTATCCGTTTTTAAACATTTTATTCCTGTTTTCAGGATTTTTCTCCATCCGGGAGAATATGTTATTCCACTGAATTTTATCCGCCATTTTTTACAGCGCGGCCCGCCTGTTTTATAAGCAATTCCCCGTTTATTATTCCCCATGTATTATTACTTATAATTTTGAGCTGTTTTTTTATCAGCAATAGATAGTTATAACCAGTTTTTGGACAAGCTTCCGGAAGTTGTAAATATCCCTATTGACAAAACGATTTTAATCGGGGGTTGAATACATGGTTTATTAACAATTCATTAAAAAGTATAATTATAAAAATTAAGATTATGAAAACAATATATAGCCTTTTTTTGGCTGCTTTCGCTGTATTTTTTATTTCCTGTGAAGAAGAAGCAGGAGACAATACCAAACCTGAATTAATGATCATGGAGCCGGCCGATGATGATACACTTGCTATTGGCGGGGATGTTCATTTTGAAGCAGAATTTTCTGATGATGTGGAGTTGCGATCATACAAAATAGAAATTCATTCTGCAGAAGGACATGAACACAAAAGCACCCTGGGTGATGAATTCAGCTATTCACATTCCTGGGATCTTGAAGCAGGGGTTAAAGAATCGCATCAGCATCATCATGAAATTGTTATTCCTGAAGGTGTGGAAGAAGGGAAGTACCATTTTATGGTGTACCTTCTGGATCGTGCAGGGAATGAAGCATGGGTGGCCATTGATGTATACCTTTCCAATGATTACCATCACGATGACGATCATGCAAAATAGCTTTAAAGCAATTTTTAAGCAGTTTACAATATAACCCGGAGCGGGATTTCCAAGGAAATCCCGTTTTTGTTTTTGAAAAAACTACTTTTGTTGGCAGAAACAATCGATAAAAATGGAAAACAGTAGCAAGGGAATTCTTTTTGCAATTATCACAGCGCTATTATGGGGATTTTTGGCAATTGCATTAAAGGTTGCATTGCAGGTTTTACCTCCTGCTACCATTGTATGGTTTCGCTTCTTTGTAGCTTTTGTCTTTTTGCTTGTTTATTTTATAAAAGTAAAACCTTCGGGGCTGTATATATTTCGCAAACCACCCCTAAAACTTATTTTTGCTGCCATTTTCCTTGGCCTGAATTACCTTGGATTTATTACGGGTGTGCATTATACTTCACCTTCCAATGCGCAGGTATTTATCCAGATAGGTCCCGTACTATTTGCCCTTAGCGGGATATTTATTTTTCATGAAAAGCTTACCTGGCAGAATTTTGTTGGTTTTTTGTTGTTAATAGTAGGTTTAATCTTGTTTTATGGCATACAGACCGATGTTGATTTTTCTGAGACCGGAAACTTCAATACAGGTGTTTTATGGGTGGTAGGTGGCGCCGTTGCCTGGGCATTATTCGCTTTCTTGCAAAAGCAGCTCGTGCAAAAATATTCCACGGGTCAGTTAAATTTGTTTATCTATGGCTTGTGTTCTTTGCTGGCTCTGCCGTTTGTTGAATATGGCGAATTAACGAACCTTACCACTGGCATGTGGATACTACTGATTTTTTTGGGTGTAAATACCTTGCTTGCCTATGGCAGTCTTTCGCTTGCCATAAAATATACAGAAGCCAATAAGGTAAGTGCCATAATAACGTTAAATCCACTAATAACTTTTTTAACCATGACAATTCTGGCAAATATGAATGTATCGTGGATAGAGAAGGAGAACTTTACACTGATGTCGTTTATGGCTGCACTTGTGGTGCTTTCCGGTGCTATATTGGTGGTGTTTTTTCGTAAAAAAAGTGTTAATATGAAAAATTGACAGGCTTTCCCTATGACTGTTCTTTTGATTTAAGCAGTTAAATGTCAGGTTAATAATGGTGTTTTATGATCAATTATGGGCAGAAATTGCTGAAGATTTTAATTAAAAATATAAACTGCACAATATTTGCTTGCATGAAAGTATTAATCAGGCAAATAGTGTTCGGTTAGCACAAGTACCATGGAATTATAATATCGTATAAGATTTTAATTCAATAGGATATTTTCCGGACAGAAACAGAAAGGAATATTTATGAATATTAAAGAGCTGGAGTCAAAATATAAAAAGATAACGCAATATATAGAGCAGAAAAAACTAAACAGTGCCTTTACCATACTTGAAGTTTTATTACAGGAAGCAAAAAATGGTGAATTTACTGAAGAATTTCACCGGCACCAGGATACATACAACAGTATGCTTGCATTTACTTTTCAGCAGGTAGAAGATCCTCAAAAAGAAAAAGTATATCATAATTTATGCAAGCAGGTAATTACACTGGCAGATAAGGTACGCGACAATCTTATTTATCAGAAGGTACTTTTAATGCCTGCGGCATTGCACAAGCGACTTACACAGCAGGTGTCTGAACTGGATGAGGATAATGTGCAGGAAATGATTGAAACACTTGAATTTTCAAAGGAGCTCCAAAACCTGTTATCGGGAACCGGAAGCACAACAGAAACATCTGAAGAACCTGAAATGGTGCGGAAGATTTTTGCTATTCTCTGGACAACGAACCGGTACAAGCACAGCCACCAGGAACTTATCAGGCAATTGAATGATTCTGACATGTTGCCATGGTATCACAAATCTGTTTTTGTTAGCGCCATAACCTTAAGTTTATTACGGTCTTTTGATGAGGCAAAAATACTGGCATTGTTCAATATTTACGACAGAAAAGAACATCAGGTTTGGGAAAGAGCACTGGCAGGAATTGTGTTTGCACTAAACTACTACAACAACCGTCTACACCTTTACCCGGAGTTGATGGAAAAACTCAACAGTTATGCCGGCGACAGGGATTTGGAAGAAAGTATCCAGGATATCATCATCCAGTTTATGAAGTCCAAAGAAACGGAAAAGATAACCCGTAAATTTCAGGATGAGATTATGCCTGAAATGATGAAAATGCGCGACAGGTTCAATACAAAATTAGACCTTGATAATCTTTTCCAGGAGGGCATGGATGAAGACAAAAACCCGGAATGGGAGCGATTCTTTAAAGACTCGCCAAACCTTGCCGACAAATTGGCTGAATTTTCCAATATGCAGATTGAAGGTTCAGATGTTTTTATGGGCACCTTTGCCATGCTTAAGCAATTTCCGTTTTTTCACGATCTGGTGCATTGGTTTACACCTTTTTACAAAGAGAACCGCGAAGCCAGAGCGGGTTTTGAACAGGCGGCTGAAACCTTCGACAGCGACAAATTTTTGGAAGGACTACAAAAAACTGCTTATATCTGTAATTCCGATAAGTACTCTTTTTGCATAAATATTAAACATGTGCCTGCAGATCAGCGCGAAACTATGCTTCGCCTGTTCAACATGGAAATGGAAGCCATGGATGAGATTGCTTCCGACAAAAAACTTTTAAATCAAAGAGCCGAAAGCAAGGTAGTATTTACCCAATACATCCAGGATCTCTATCGGTTTTTTAAGCTGCATCCGCAAAAAAATGAATTCTATGATTTATTCAGGCTTAAATTTGACTTGCATAATACCCTCTTTTTCAGGAAAATTGTGCAAAACAACGATTTGGTCAGAAACATAGCCGAATTTTATTTCAGCCGCGATTATTACAAAGAAGCGCTCGAGATTTTTGAATACCTGGATAATAAAGATACCGAAGATGCAGAATTGTGGCAGAAAATTGGTTATTCTTATGAACAGCTTGAGCAATATGAGCATGCTCTCTTATATTATCAGAAGGCTGAATATCTTAACAACAACACACAGTGGCTGACAAAAAAACTTGCTTTTTGTAACCGAAAGCTAAAAAGGTATGACAAAGCATTAAAATATTATCAGAAACTGGAAAAAGAAGATTCCGAAAACCTCTCTGTACAGGCAAACATTGGCCGTACGTATCTGGAGCTTGAAGATTATGATAATGCATTGAAACATTATTTTAAAGTTGAATTCCTCGATCCCGGAAACTACAAAATATTGCGGCCCATTGCCTGGTGTTCTTTCCTGGTGGGCAAGCACGAAAAAGCCCTTGATTATTTGAAGCGCATACCGGAAGACGAAAGAAATGAACATGACTGGATGAACCTGGGACATGCCAACTGGGTGCTTTCATACAAAGGACCTGCAGTAAACTGTTACCGCAAGAGTGTTCAGAAGGCCGGCGAAGGTTTTAAGTGGTTTATCCAGGAGTTTTTAAAAGATGCAGATTACCTGGTTAAATTTGGTATAGATCCACTAGATGTGAGCCTGATGGCGGATTATCTATCGGTGAAGCAAAAATCTTAATGGTTTTCATCATGTGAAAGATCACCCAGTGTTTCTATCAGCCATACCTTATCAGCATAAGTAAACCGGTTAAATCCGGCATTGGGTATAGAAAAATGACGCGGTGCTTCCGCAGGTAGCTTCATGATATATCGCACAAGCATTGTTAAAACACCACCGTGGGATACTACCAGGATGTTTTGATGTGGATTTTCAGCTATTTCTTCAAAGAAATTAACCGTACGGTTGTAAAAGTCATTTCCGGTTTCTCCTTCCGGAAAGATATACTCCGGGTCGCGGGCCATCATTCTCTCCCATATCTCCGGATGTTTTTGTTTTATTTCATCCCGGTTTAATCCTTCCAGTATGCCAAAGCTGCGCTCACGCAAGCGCTCATCTTTGGTTATGTCTAATTTACTTTTCTGCATGATTATCCGTGCAGTTTCAACAGCCCGCAGTTGATCACTGCTGTAAACTGCATCAAATGTATATTTGTTTAACCGATGCGCCAGTGCTTCTATTCTTTTTATACCCTCGCGGGTAAGTGGGGTGTTTTTATGTCCCTGCAGGCGTTGCTTCACGTTCCATTCGGTTTCACCATGCCGCACAAAAACAACTGATTTTTTATTTTTATCCATAATACTGCTATAAGCCTGCAAAAATAAGCATAACCCCTGTTATTTAAAAACGGGGTTCAGCCACCCCGTCCAGATAACTGGTTGAGCTTCCTGTGTAATGCTATATTTTTCACTACATTTGCACTTTTTAAACCCAAAACGCGTAAATCTATTATGAAGCACTTACAACCCATTATTGAAGAGGCCTGGGAAAACAGGGATAAACTTGGTGAGAAAGAAACACAGGATGCCATACGGAATGTTATTGAAGAAATCGATAAAGGCAGGATACGTATAGCTGCTCCTGGTAAGGACGGATGGCAAGTTAACGAATGGGTAAAGAAAGCAGTGATACTTTATTTTCCCATCAGCAAAATGGAAGTAATTGAGGCGGCGCCCTTTGAATTTCATGATAAAATTCCACTCAAAAAGGGTTACAAGGAGCTTGGTGTTCGCGTGGTTCCCCATGCCATAGCCCGTTATGGGGCTTATGTTTCAAAAGGTGTGATTATGATGCCTTCTTACGTAAATATTGGGGCTTATGTTGATGAGGGTACCATGGTAGATACCTGGGCAACCGTAGGTTCTTGTGCCCAGATTGGTAAAAATGTACATTTAAGCGGAGGTGTTGGCATTGGAGGTGTTCTTGAGCCTGTGCAGGCCGCTCCGGTTATTATAGAAGATAATTGTTTTATTGGCAGCAGGTGTATTGTTGTAGAGGGTGTACGCGTTGAAAAGGAAGCTGTTCTGGGAGCTAATGTTGTGCTTACCGGTTCTACCAAAATTATAGATGTTACCGGCAATGAGCCCAGGGAATATCAGGGATATATTCCGGAACGTTCCGTGGTAATTCCCGGAACCCGCACCAAGAAATTCCCTGCAGGGGAATACCAGGTACCTTGTGCACTCATCATAGGCAAAAGAAAAGAATCCACCAACCTGAAAACTTCACTGAATGATGCCCTTCGCGAATACGATGTGGCAGTTTAAGAACAATTAACCAGATGCGGATAGGTTTTGATGCTAAAAGAGCTTTTTTAAATGCCAGCGGGCTGGGCAACTACAGTCGAAGTACACTGGCATTGCTTTCTCATTACTATCCGGATAATGAATATATACTTTATACCCCAAAAGAGTCAGACAGGATGTCTGGTATACTTTCAGGCAGAAGTAAAATTGTTGCTCCCTCCGGTTTTCCTGCAAAATCTTTTCCGTGGCTCTGGCGTTCATTTTTGCTCTCCGGTGATCTGAAAAAGCAAAAATTAGATGTATTTCACGGGCTTAGCAATGAATTGCCTGCCAATATTCAACGCTTAAAGCTCAAAAGCGTGGTAACCATACATGATGTTATCTTTATGCGCTATCCTGAATTTTATAAACCCTTCGACAGGAAGGTATATATGGCTAAAACCCGTTATGCCTGTGAAAAGTCGGATAGAATAATCGCCGTGAGCAAACAAACCAGCGAAGATCTGGTGCGCTATTTTGGTATCGATGAGAAGAAGGTTTCTATTGTATACCAGGGATGTAAACCTATTTTTTCCGCCCTGGTGCACCGTGATATGAAGGATCAGGTGCGGCGCAGATATAATTTGCCGGAAAAATATTTGTTGTATGTGGGAACCATTGAATCACGTAAAAATGTATTGAGTATCATTCAGGCCCTGGAGAAGGGTAGATTAAGAATACCCCTGGTAATTGTTGGCCGGCCCACGCCTTACCTTGAATTACTTAATGCCTACATCCTGGAAAAAAAATTGCATGGTATCACTTTCTACCATGATGTGCCGGATCATGACCTTCCTGCTTTCTATCAAATGGCTACTATTTTTATATACCCT
>JBEPYD010000078.1:0-12076 GCA_041641575.1 Bacteroidales bacterium | reverse complement strand
CCAAGCACCGCAATAATGGCATATACAAAGAAGGAACCTGCAGGATTGGGTTTTATATCATAAGCGGCTTCAATGGCTGCCATGTCAGTTTCCGGAATATCATCTCTGCCAATTACCGCCACCACATCTTCAACATTGCTTCCCAGCGATATTTCATATTGTTCCAATACCATTACCTGGTCTGTGGTAAGTTCTGCATCAGCCTTTTCCCGGACGATTTCCATTCCGGGCATGGTCAACGCCCAGGCAATTTTTAGAAATGTAAATGCCACAAGTGCATTAAACAACCAATTAGACAAAGATCCTATACTCATGCCAAGGCCACGTACTTTCAATGGAAAAACCTCGGAAATCATCAGCCAGCCAAGAGGCCCGAGGCTAATGGCAAAGAAGAAGATATAAACCAAAATTGATCCCACAATCATATAGCGCATACCTTCACCTAATCCGTCGCGGTTCAAAAAGAAGAAACCTAATGCGGCGAGCGCAACGGCCATACCTGAAAGACCAATAAAATAAAGCTTTCTTCGTCCGATTCTATCAATGAGTGCCATGGATATTATGGTGGAAAGTACGTTTACCACCCCAACGGTAATGGTAGCTGCTATGGCAGCCTTGGCGCCCTGAAAACCAGCAATAAGGAATACTGTGGGTGCATAATATATTATGGTATTTATTCCCACGAATTGTTGTACGAACATAATTCCAATTGCAATTGAAAGAGCACTTCGTAACCAGGGTTTAAACAGCTCTTTCCAATTGGTAACCGCTTGCTTTTCTTTTTCAATTTCGGCATCAATCCTCCTGATAGAATCATCTATTAAATCAGGACTTTCAACTTTTTTTAGAACTTTGATACCTTCTTCCCTGCGGCCATTACCCATAAGCCATCTTGGGGATTCAGGAAGAAATATCATACCTACAAAGAGTATGATTGCAGGGATAACTCCCACATAAAACATCCAGCGCCATGAAAATGGATCGGCTTCATTGGCAAATGCCTGATCGCTGAAGTATGAGGCCAGTATACCAATGGTAATCATTAGCTGGAAAGAAGACACTAAAGATCCCCTGATTTTTGTAGGTGAAATTTCGGCAATATACATGGGCACAGTAAACGATGAAATCCCAATTGCAATACCCAGAATAATTCGGCTCACCGCCAAATAGCCCATTGTGGGCGATGCTCCTGCCAGTAAAGATCCGACAGCAAAAATAAGAGATGTAATAATAATGATCTTTTTACGGCCAAAAATATCTGTTAACCTGCCCGATGACATAGCTCCCGCTACCGCACCGATAAGCAAAGCCGTCACTATCCATTCCTGCTGCTGCGTGCTCAGATCCCAGCTCCTCTCCAAAAATGGTAATGCCCCCGAAATTACTCCTGTATCAAAACCAAAGAGCAATCCTCCGGTAGAAGCAATGGCTACAATTACCACTACTAAATTTTTGTTGTACTTTCTTTCTGCCATGAGTAAATGTTTTTGTGTTAGTTTTATTTTTTTTTAAAATTCCAGCTAAAATAGAATTTCTTTATTTAATTGCGAAATTAAAATGTGTAAATCATCTACTTTCTTGAAAATTCCCATCCACTATGTCATAATATTTAAAACAAATGTTCAATATTTAACGTATCCACTTGCATAAATAATATTACATGTTTAAGCTTCATGTGAGCCATCAATATCTATTATTCAGTTTAATATAGAATATAACTACTGAAAATCAGCAATATATAAATTTGGCATGAATTATGTTTAAACCAAAGTAAATCAATAAAACCTGTCACGCATGAAACGAATTATATTTTTAGCCGGTATGCTGATCATCGCAACCTCAGTTTTTTCTCAATCGAGAAGAGCCGGCGATAAGTCCCAGGTTGCAAACTCAAGAGAACGCCAGGCTGCCGTAAAAGAGGCGCCCCGAACCAATGATAGCAGAAGAAGCTCATCATCAGGTACAACAAATCGCAGCAGTGATGTTAAAGGAGAAAGCAGGTCAGTAACGAATACACCCTCTCAATCTAGAAGAACCTCATCTTCGGGATCAGTTTCTTCGAGCAGAAGTTCTGAACAGAAGTCTTCTTCGGTAAATAACTCATCACGGCGCACACCTTCTTCATATGATAACAGAAGGAGTTCCCCGGAAACAAGACCAAGCACTTCAACAAACAGCCGAAGGGCAAACACTAACACATATAGTAATTCAGAGCGAAGAAGCACCTCATCGGGAAGCGTATCGGGCAGCACAGAAAGGAAATATAATGCGCAAAGCAACCGACGTGGTGGAAGCACATCTTCTGTTTCCCGTACACCTTCACATTCAAACAGCATTCATAACAGGAATATCTCACGCAAACACACCACTCATTATTACCATCCTGACCGGTATCACCGTTCCGTAACCAAGGTGTATCATTCCCGCCCGAAACCAATTGAATACAGAAGGGTACATCATGTTTACAGAGCTCCTGTTCATGTTGACATCGTTTGGACACCCGCCATGTATAGAGAGTACAGGGTTATTTATCCCGGAATGAACTGGAACTATCGCACAGGATACCGGATTTCCACCCTTTCAGCTTACGATGCTTTGTATTATGTTGGCGATGTAAGAAGGGTTTACGGAAGAGTAACGGACGTGTTTTACGCATGGGAAAATGATGAATACATCCTTTATTTTGGTCCACAATTCCCTTATCACGACTTTAGTGTAATTATTCCCGGGCATATAGCAGAACGCTACAGCCGACGTCCGGAACGATTTTTTACCGGAGCCAATGTAGCAGTAACCGGATTGATAACAGCCTATGACGGTAAACCTGAGGTACTGGTAAGAAGATCACATCAGATTGAAAGATACTAAAACAAAGTTTCAATTTTTAAAAGCTGCCCTAAAAAGGCAGCTTTTTTATTTCAAAATATCGCGAATATTCTCAAAGAGCATCTGAATATTTTCTCGGGTTTCCTCATCAAAATCATCAAATTTTGTTTTTTCATGAAGAACATGCAGCATGAAACCTGAAGCTAGTTTCGTTCGTGAGTAACTATTCAATTTTATAAATTCAGAATTACTTTCTGTAATCCCGATTCTTTCATGCAGCACAAATCTTTTGAAATCAATTGTAGAAAATATATCTTCTATTTGAGGGAATTCAGTCAGATGTAATATTTTGGAATCTGCACTTTTCCCATTCTCAAAAAATACAGTTTCTTTTAAGGTATTATAAATATTCTGGTTTACATCGTTTCCGGTCAGCAGCACGGCAAATTCCAGCTTCCATCCTACGAGCAGGTTTACCAATACAGGAATATTTTGTACGCCAGTAGCGGGTAATACATATAACTCTTCTTTATAATCTAACATCTTCATCAATGTAGTGATATAGTAAAATGAAGATGTTTCATCAACTATCAAATTGTTTTTTTGTTGCACAAATTTCTGGTCATTTATCCGGGTTCCCATTAGGGTAAAAATAGGCGAAAGTGTATCTGCCGAAGCTTTGGAAATTTCCTTTGCACTATAAACCAGTGTTTGGCTGCGGTCGTCAGCATCATTTGCCCGTTGAACTGCAAGCAAGCGATACAATTTATTACTGTCAACAAGGTGCGGAGAGTGAGTAGTATAAATGATTTGAATTTTATCTTTTATATCTTCAAACACTTTTAATACATCTTCCTGGGCCCTTGCATGAAGACTCACGCCAGGCTCATCAATCAGCAGCAGCCTGGACCGGTTCGACTTTAATCTTGCGGTGGCCTGTAATTCAAGATAAAATGATAAAAACCAGCGCACTCCCCTACTCCTCTGTTTTGGATAAAGTCTCTCGCGGCGGTCTTTTATCCAAAACTCAAGGAATGGCTCGCCTTTTTTATCATGATGATTCAGTCCGTAATGTTCGAGATCAAAATTTATGGTAATTTTATTATTTTCACCCACATATTGACGCCAGTAATCCTGGAAACTAAGGGTTATCTCACCGTTTAAATTTTCAATTTTCTGCTTTAATATACGGCTGCTATGTTCACCCATAAAAAATTCAGGATCGATACCTGCTGAAATAAGGAAGCTCCGTGCAGCCCGATACCCTTCGGCAGAGGAATTCTCTTTGATAATATCATCAATATCAATTTTATTGGGTAAAAGACTGCTAAAATCCTCAAAATATTGAAAAATAGGGATAAATGGAAAAAACATTTCGGCGAGATCAGCTGGATTACCTAATTTCTTTTCATTTTCAATGTAGGTGGAAGCAAACAATTCTGCTTCATCAATTTTTTTATCTGTGCTTAATGCATAAAATATAAGGTACTTATAGGTGTATTCGTTCAGGCATTTTTCACAATTTTCCGCGTGGTATAAAAACTCCTGGTTTGCCTGATTTAGCTTAAGGTTTAAGCCTTTTAATTCCTTTGAGTGCTGGGAATTATTTTTTAAATGTTCAATCTGATCCAGCTCTATTTGTGCTTCTTCCAGTTTTTCTGCCGCTTCATTATAAGCCTCTTTGGCTTCAAAAAGTTCAGATGCATATATAACTTTATCACTCATTTCAGACAAGCGGCCTTTTCTGCTTTTAATGCTTTCAGTTTTCTTTTCAATTTTAAGTTCAAGCGCACTCATTTTGGCTTTTAATCGCTCAATAGCATGGTTTACTTCTTCTTCACTATTAAAAGATTTAAGCTGGTTTCCGTCCTGCAATTTCTGAAATTCATCTTTGGCTTCAAATAATTCAACTTTTAAGGATGATAACTCTTCATTTACTTTATTTACTTCCTCATTGAGCCGGGCAGCCATTTTTGTTATTTCTTCTGCACTTTCATGAGCCTGGTGTTCCATGGACTCTTTTTCCTTTGTATATGAAGCGAAAAAAACATCAATATCTTCATCATCCAGCAACAGGTGGCTGTTTTTTTGCGAAACCCACTTTCGCTTCAGACCTATAGAATTATTTTTTCTGATTATCTCCTGAACAGAAGGGTGTACAGTATCCAGGACATCTATTTGATTAAGTTCATTATCCTCAAATACAAAGCGACATGAGATTTCAGGAAGAGACAAATCACTTCGTAACATATCCTCAGAAATTGATCCATCTGAAAAGCACATGATGCCTTCAATAACAGAAGTTTTTCCAGACTCATTCTGACCGATCAAACAGGTAATATTGTCGTTAGAGAATTTATTCCAATTGGTATCAATGATGGATCTGAAATTTCTAATTCTAAATGCTTTTAACTTCATTCCCTGTGTATTATTTTGTTTAAGAGTGCGTGTGAAAATTGAAATTATCCGGATGTAAACATGGCTTCAGAGAAATCTATTCCTGTTATGATTATATCGTCTACTTGTGGATAGTCTTTTTTCCAACTATTAAATTCAAATAGGATATTTTCTTTTTGTTTTTCCATTTTATAGGCGGCATTTTTTAAAAACATTTTCCGAAAGCGCTTGTACATAAACTTTCTGTCATAATCACCTCCAAATTGGTCTACGAATCCATCAGAAAAAAGATATAATTTATCGTGTAAATTCATTTTAATTTTGTTGGTTCGAAAAGAGGCTTCCTCAACTGCATTAATACCTATGGGCATTCGATCTCCTTTTATGGCTTTTAATTCGCCTTGCGAAATGATGTACATCTGATGATTGGCACCGGAAAACTGAAGTTCATGATTTACTGTATTAAAGATGCACAAAGAAAAATCCATTCCGTCTTTAAGATCAGTATCCTCACCTTTCTGATTAAGTGCTTTCATCACCTTTTCTCTTAAAATATTAAGTATAGAACCAGCAAGGAAAGGATGGTTAGAAGCCAGTATTTCGTTTAAGAAAGATATCCCCATGATGCTCATCAGTGCTCCGGGTACACCATGCCCCGTACAATCAGCTACCGCAATGAACTTATAAGGTGGCTTGGAGGCAATCCAGTAAAAATCGCCACCAATGATATCCCTGGGCCTAAAGATTAAAAAACTATCGGGAAAAAGCTTTTTAAAAACCTGATTATCTGGAAGTAATGCATGTTGTATCTGTTCTGCATAAATGAGACTCGAAATCATTTCTTTAGAAATATCTTTCTGATCATTTATATTTATCTCATGTAAATCAGGCATTTGAAATTAATTAGATAAATTAATAACTGTATTATTGATGCAATATGCATATTCCTGCTTAATTTTACAAACAAATTATCATGAATGATCGTAAAATAATTGGAATTCTAAATAATATACATGTAAATCATTTTTAATGAACATGTTATTATATGGCACTTTGAAAAGGCTAAAACCTGCAGAAATTTTAGAAATTTTATTGTTTTAGATTTAAAATTTAAGTGTATACTTGTACCAAAATTTAGAAAAAAATTAGTTTAAGATTTATGGATAAAAAGCGATTGGTAGTAAGCTATGCTAATCTTTCACCAGAGATGTTAAAAGCTTTAAAAGAGAAGTATCCTTACGGTTTTTCTGATCATGTAATTAAAGTAAATACAAGTGGTGATAATTTTTTTCATGCTGTTACCCTTGAAACTGAGGAAGCAAATTATCTTGTAAAAGTCAATGTTAAAATTGATACAAAGCTTGATGATGAAGATGATAAGGACTTTGATGATCCGGATGGTGGCGATTTGGGTGATAATGATGTAGCTAACTTTAGTGATGACGATGATGATGATGATTAAAAAAAAGCAGAGACCAAACAATCCCTGCTTTTAATAACAATATAACGTTTTTATGCTTCATCATGAGACCTGAGAAACTATGTAAGCCCCTGCTTCTGTGGTTGAAACATGTTTTTCCTGATTGATATCGACAGTAACAACACCTTCTTTTAAAGCCTTATTCACAGCATTTCTTATTTCGTCAGCTGCTTCATGCAGGTTAAAATGATCAAGCAGCATGGCTACCGAGAGGATAGTTCCGAAAGGATTGGCTATATTTTTACCGGCACCTTCAGGATAAGATCCATGTATGGGCTCAAAGAGGGCACTTTTAACCCCAACCGACGCTGAAGGAAGCATACCAATAGAACCGGTAATAACAGAGGCCTCGTCAGTGATAATATCTCCAAACATATTTTCGGTAAGCACTACATCAAAATATGCAGGATTTTGTATAACCTTCATGGCTGCATTATCAACAAACATAAAATCAAGATCTACATCCGGATATTCAGCAGAAATAGTTTTCACTGTATCCCGCCACAGACGAGAGGTTTCCAGTACATTTGCCTTATCAACCAAAGTTACTTTTTTCCGTCGTTGCAGTGCGGCCTGAAAAGCCAGATGTGCAATCCGTTTAATTTCATCTCGCGAGTAATCGCAATGGTCATAAGCTGTATTACCGTCTTCTCCCCTGCCCTTTTTGCCAAAATAAATACCTCCGGTAAGTTCGCGATAAACGATAAAATCAACACCTTTTAGCAATTTTTCCTTCAAGGGAGAAGTATCATACAAAAGCTCATAAGTTGCTATGGGTCTAATGTTTGCAAACAATCCCAGACTTTTTCTAATTTTCAACAATCCCTGCTCGGGCCTTACTTTTGCATTTGGATCATTATCAAATTTTGGATGACCAACGGCACCCAATAATACCGCATCAGAAGCCTTACATTTCTCAATTGTTTCATCCGGCAGGGCCGTACCGGTTTCATCAATTGCCACGGCACCAATCAATCCTTCATGGTAGGATAACTCCAGACCATGTTTGGGTGCAATAGCATTTAACACATTGAGGGCCTGCTCCATAACTTCAGGTCCTATTCCATCACCTCGTAAAACAGTAACTGTTTTTTTCACTTTTATATCCTTTTTTAAGTTTTAAAATTAATCTTTCTAAACTAATATGTTTTCACAGTTTCAGTGTACTGCTGTATCTTGGTTTTTATGCTTAACAAAAAATCAATATCATCCAAACCATTCATCAGGCAGTGCTTTTTATAATTGTTGATATCAAAAGATTCGGATAAATTGAGCGATGGAACAGATATGGTCTGCTCCTGCAGGTTTACGTTTATCTTTACCTCAGGATTTTCTGCAATTGCTTTAAATAACTGCGTAAGAAAAGAATCAGTTACCTGCACAGGTAGTAATCCGTTATTTAAAGCGTTATTTTTGAAGATGTCAGCAAAAAAGCTGCTTACTACGCATTTAAAGCCATAGTCTGTTATTGACCATGCAGCATGTTCACGGCTGCTACCGCAACCAAAATTTTTGCCGGCCACTAAAATTTTCCCCTTGTAAGTGTCATCATTCAGGGGGAAATCAGGTTTCGGCTTGCCATTTTCATCATAGCGCCAATCGCGAAATAAGTTTTCTCCAAATCCGGATTTGTTGGTGGCTTTTAAAAAGCGGGCAGGTATTATCTGGTCAGTATCAACATCTTCCACATTAATGGGAACGGCTGTACTTTCTAACGTTACAAATTTTTCCATATTCTTTACTCAAAATTTAAATAAATACACGAATATCTGATATTTTACCTTCAAGTGCAGTTACTGCTGCAGTTACCGGGCTGGCAAGGAAGGTGCGTGAACCGGGACCCTGGCGGCCTTCAAAATTACGGTTTGAAGTAGAAACACAGTATTCACCTTTGGGAACTTTATCGTCATTCATGGCAAGGCAGGCAGAGCAACCGGGCTGACGTAATTGAAAACCAGCCTCTTTAAATATCTCATCCAATCCTTCAGCTATGGCTTGTTTTTCAACCTGTTTTGAACCAGGAACAATGAAGGCATTTACATTGTCTGCTTTTTTCTTTCCTTTGACAATAGAAGCCACTTCGCGAAGGTCTTCAATTCGGGCATTTGTACAACTACCAATAAAAACATAATTTACAGACTTACCCAGCAGCTTTTCTCCCTCCGAAAGCCCCATGTATAGCAAGGCCTTTTTATTTGGTTCATTTTCAGGTATGTTACTGTCTATTGACATACCCATTCCGGGATTAGTACCATATGTAATCATTGGATCAATATCAGATGCCTGGTACGTATACTCTGCATCAAATACAGCATCTTCATCTGTAGTGAGCGTTTTCCAATACCTCACGGCCTCTTCAAATTCTTTTCCTTTGGGAGCAAATTCTCTTCCCTCAATATAGTCAAAGGTGGTCTGGTCGGGGGCTATAAGTCCACCACGAGCACCCATTTCAATGCTCATGTTGCATATGGTCATCCGGGCTTCCATGCTTAGATTACGGATAGCTGAACCTGCATATTCTACAAAATAACCGGTACCACCGCTGGCTGTAAGCTTTGAGATGATGTACAGAATAATATCTTTTGAACGCACACCCTTTTTCAGTTCACCTTCCACATTTATTCGCATGCGTTTGGGTTTGTACTGTAGCAGGCATTGAGTAGCCAATACCATTTCAACCTCGCTGGTACCTATGCCAAATGCAATGGTACCAAAAGCCCCGTGGGTTGCAGTATGGCTGTCACCACAAACCATTGTCATTCCCGGTTTTGTGATACCCAGTTCCGGACCAATAATATGTACAATACCCTGGTATGGATGATTTAAACCATAAAGGTTAATGCCATATTTTTCACAATTTTCTGTAAGTTTTTTCACCTGTAGCCGCGAAAGCTCATCTCGAATAGGCAAATGCTGATCAATTGTTGGTACATTATGATCAGGAGTAGCTACCGTATTTTCTGGTTTAAATACACCTATGTTGCGTTCTTTTAATCCCTCGAAAGCCTGAGGACTTGTTACTTCATGTATTAAATGTTTGTCGATAAAAAGGACATCAGGTCCGTTTTCGACACTCTCAACCACATGTTTCTCCCATATTTTATCAAAGAGTGTTTTACCCATGTTAATTTATTAATTTACTGTTAAACAATATGATATTGCATCAATATAGGCTTCTACTGAAGCCGTAATAATATCTGTACTGGCACTAAATCCATAGTACATTTTTCCTTTATACATAATTTGCACGTGTACTTTACCCAGATCATCACTCCCCCTTGTAATGGCCTGAATTAGAAATTCTTCAAGTCTCACTTTCCGCTTAACGATTTTTTTAACGGCACTAAACGCAGCATCGATAGGTCCATTGCCTTCGGCTGTTTCAGTGATGGTTGCACCATACATATTTAACCGCACTGTAGCTACAGGCACAGAGGATCTTCCGCACACCACCTGCAATAAATCGAGCTTAATTGTTGTATCGTCTCTTTTCTCATTGCCTACGAGTACAAGTAA
Organism: Bacteroidales bacterium; assembly: GCA_041641575.1. Classification (GTDB taxonomy): domain Bacteria; phylum Bacteroidota; class Bacteroidia; order Bacteroidales; family JBEPYD01; genus JBEPYD01. Next base: position 1,857 of record JBEPYD010000078.1, on the reverse strand, counting down.
ATCCTCATCATTAATATCTTTCTTTTTATCTGCAACATCCAGAAATTTTTCATAAGTAGTTTCAAGTTTGGCTTTGGATAATTTGAACCCAAGCTTTTCAAGTCTGTGTTTTAATGCTGCACGGCCGCTTCTGGCAGTAAGAACAATAGAAGATTCTACTATTCCTACTTCTTTTGGATCAATAATCTCGTAGTTTTCACGGTTTTTAAGAACACCATCCTGGTGAATTCCTGATGAATGTGCAAAGGCATTTCTTCCAACTATCGCCTTGTTGGGCTGAATAGGCATACGCATCAGGGTTGAAACCAACCGACTGGTTTTTATAATACGTTTGGAATTTATACCCGTAGATAAGTTAATATCCTTCCGCGATTTCAATATCATGGCAATTTCTTCCAATGATGTATTCCCTGCTCTCTCTCCGATACCGTTCATGGTTACTTCTACCTGACGGGCACCATTCATTATTCCGGCCATGCTATTGGCAGTGGCCATTCCTAAATCATTGTGGCAGTGGGTAGAAATAACTGCCTTATCTATATTTTTAACATTTTCTTTAAGGTATTTAATTTTCGCCCCATATTCTTCAGGGATTGTATAACCGGTGGTGTCAGGTATATTCAGCACAGTAGCACCGGCTTTTACCACTGCCTCTATTACCCGGGCAAGGTATTCATTTTCTGTTCTTCCGGCATCTTCTGCATAAAATTCAACATCTTCAACAAATTTTTTCGCGTATTTTACCGCATCAACTGCGCGTTGAATAATTTCATCCTGGTTAGAATTTAATTTGAAGTTGATATGATAATAAGAGGTGCCAATTCCAGTATGTATTCTTCCTCTTTTTGCAAATTTTAAGGATTCAGCAGCTACTTCAATATCCTTTTTTACTGCCCTTGTTAAGGCACAAATTACAGGCTTGGTTACAGCTTTGCTAATTTCCACAACAGAATTGAAATCACCAGGAGAAGAGATAGGAAAACCAGCTTCAATTACATCCACACCCAATAGCTCAAGTGATTTTGCAACCTCAATTTTTTCAACTGTATTTAACTGGCAGCCGGGTACCTGTTCTCCATCCCGCAGGGTGGTATCAAAAATAAAAACTCTGTCATTCGCCATAATTGTTAGTTTTTGTTGTTTTTGTTTTTATTAAAAAATGATGAAGTGACCAGATATTTCAGGTACTTCATCATTTTGAGACAACAAATATAATTCAATTATGCTATAAAACATGTATATCAAAAAGAAATTCAGAATTAAAATTTGGTACTACCCTTATTTTAGTGGTTAAAATTTTTACAGGACCTAAAATACTGTTTAAATATAGTTGTAAATGTTGCTTTTTTTGATTGACGCAATATAGTTGCTCATTTTTACCGATAGTTTTTTGCCTTTTTCGAAATATTTTCAAATGCATCTTTCTTTAGGTATCCTAATTCAAAAGCTATCTCTGTTTGGCAAACAATTTCCATTAAAGAGCTGTAAGATATATTAATAAAATGTATTTTCTCCTGGTAACCTTTCCTGCTTGTTCCTTTTGCAATATCAGAGGCAACTGAAACTGCTGCTTTATTTATTTGATGTACAAGAGCATACTTTTCATCTTGGGGAAAAGAACTGCTTAACTTATTAATATCCTTTACCAACTCTTTTGAAAGCTGATAAATTTCCAGCTTCTGAAATCCAAAATACAACATAGAAGAACCTAAAATTTTGGCCGGGTTGAAGAAATCATATCTCGAACCTTACGAATAGAAAGAAAAAACCCGGAAGTTAAACTTCCGGGCACATTGAAACTTCTGAAAAATTTATTTTATTCAATTATAAGTTTGGATATTTTGGAGCCTTGATTTG
>JBEPYD010000077.1:2403-12093 GCA_041641575.1 Bacteroidales bacterium | reverse complement strand
ATGGCTTCTCTGAAGTTGAAGTGGTGGAGGATGCCCGTACCCTTATTCAGAACCGCATCGATGAAGGCACACTGGTAGTGCCTGCCGGTGTCAGTTACAAGTTTTCCGGTAACTACGAAAACCAGGTGCGTGCTGAAAAACGGCTCAGCCTCATCGTTCCCGTGGTGCTGGTAGTGATATTCCTGATTCTGTACTTCCAGTTCCGGTCAGTTACCACTTCCCTGATGATTTTCTCCGGGGTTGCCATTGCTTTCAGTGGTGGTTTTATATTGCTTTGGTTTTACGGGCAGGAATGGTTTGCCAATTTCTCTGTTTTTGATACGAATATGCGTAATCTTTTCCAGATGCAGGTCATCAACCTGAGTGTGGCAGTATGGGTGGGCTTTATCGCGCTCTTTGGCATTGCCACCGACGATGGCGTAATCATCGGCACCTACCTGTCGCAAAGTTTTGAACGCAACCAGCCTGGTACACTTAAAGAAGTACGTGCCGCAGTGGTAGAGGCCGGCATGCGTCGTATCCGGCCTGCACTGATGACGGTGAGCACCACCATCATCGCACTGCTACCCGTGCTTACCTCTACCGGCCGTGGCTCCGATATCATGATTCCCATGGCTATTCCCGCCGTGGGTGGAATGACAATTGCACTGGTAACCGTGTTTGTAGTGCCGGTATTGTACAGCATACGTGAAGAACGAAAAATTAAATCAGCAAAATCATGAAACGAAATATCATCATAATTATATTCAATGTTGCCTTGTTGCTACCGGCATTTGGCCAATCGCTGGAAGATTACCAGCGTATGGCGGCTGAGAGCAATCCCGGGCTGATGTCGGCTTACAAGGATTTTGAGGCCGCTATGGAAAGAATTCCCCAGGTTGCCCTGGCTGATCCCACGCTTTCTTTCGGGTATTTTCTTTCACCCGTTGAGACGCGGGTAGGGCCGCAGCGTTTTAAATTCTCGCTATCGCAGATGTTTCCGTGGTTCGGCACCCTGCAGGCACGCGAAGATGCTGCTGCACGGCTGGCCGAAGCCACCTACCAGCAGTTTCTCGATGCCCGCAACAACATCTGGTACCAGGTAGCTCAGGCATGGGTTCCCATATACGAAACCAGCCGCTGGATTGCCCTGGAGGAAGAAAACCTGGCCATTATCCGCTCTTTCGAGGATGTGGCTACAGTAAACTTTCAGAATGGCAAAGGTTCCATGGTTGATGTATTGCAAGCCGAAATCCGTCGCGAAACATCGCAGGCCAACCTGGAGATTTATCGCGATAAGCTAAAAGCACAGGTAGTTGCATTTAATAACCTGCTCAACCGTGACGATACCGCAAAGGTGGCTGTGCCCGATACGCTGGTAATAGAAGAAACCACTTATGCCATATGGAAAGATTCGCTGTTGGTTAACAATCCGTCGCTTACAGCGCTGGAATTGCGGCAGCAGGCAGCCACTGCCTCGGCCACAGTGGCGCAGAAAGAAGGCTTGCCACGCATAGGTCTGGGGCTCGATTATGTATTGGTGGGAAAAAATGAAAACAGCACGGTGCCTGACAATGGCAAAGACGTCATCATGCCAATGGCCACCCTTACCATTCCCATTTTCAGAAAAAAATACGATGCTGCTCTCCGCGAGGCCGAATTGCGGCAGGAGGGCCTTTCGTATACCCTCGAAAATCGCAGAAACGAATTGTTAACAGTGTATGAGAATACATGGTTCGAGATACAAAAAGAAAAGCGGCAATTGCAACTTTTTGAGCGAAACATAGAAGTTACCTCACAGGCACTGAATTTGCTGTACACTTCCTATGGTAATGCCGGCAACGATTTTGAAGAACTGCTGCGTACCCAACAGCAATTGGTGCAATACCGGAAAAAATATGCCGGCAGCCTGGCCGCTTATAAAACAGCGGTGGCAAAAATGAAATACCTTACAGCTACGGCTGATGATTGGAATATAAATGACAAGTAAAACCCTATAATTATTAACAATGATGAATACAAAAAATATAGCAATTATAGCAGGAACACTACTGGCAGGTATACTGCTGGGGTGGTTGATATTTAGCGGTTCCCCTGATACCGCGCATGATGGACACGGCCATACCTTGGAAACCGCAGCAGACGAAACCATCTGGACATGCTCCATGCATCCCCAGATACGCCGTGAAGAGCCGGGCGATTGTCCCATCTGCAATATGGAACTCATTCCCCTGGAAGAAGAGGGTGGTGATGCTGAAGCCGTGCAGATTTCCATGTCGCCAACGGCCATGCAACTGGCGAATATTCACACGCAAGTGGTGGGCACAGGCAGACCTGAAAAAAAGGTACGTTTAAATGGCAAGGTGCAGGAAGATGAGCGGCTGCTTTTCTCACAATCCTCGCACATCCCCGGAAGGATAGAATCACTGGCAGTGAACTTTACCGGACAGTATGTGTCAGCAGGTACAACGCTGGCGCAGATATACTCACCTGATCTGGTAACCACACAAAATGAACTTCTACAAGCCTATCAGTTCCGCGAAAGCAGGCCGCAGCTTTACCTGGCTGCCCGCCAAAAGCTTCAGAACTGGAAGCTTACTGAAGCCCAGATTGATGCCATTATTGAAGCCGGCGAGCCCCGCGAATCTTTCCCAGTGCAAGCCGGCACATCTGGTTACGTAACCGAAAAGATGGTCAATATTGGAGATTATGTAAACCGCGGCCAGACCATATATCAGATAGCCAATCTTAACCGGGTTTGGGTTTTGTTTGATGTTTACGAATCTGATTTGGCATGGGTGGAGAAAGGCGATGAAGTGTCATTTAGCGTTGCTTCTATGCCCGGAAAGACTTTTGAGGGTACTATCTCTTACATTGATCCGGTAATTAATTCGCAGACACGTGTAGCCAAAGCCCGTGTAGTGGTGAATAACAGCGAAAAAGGCCTGAAGCCGGAGATGTTTGTATCCGGAGTGGTGGAGGCTTCCTTACCGGCTGCATCTGATGCGCTTATCGTACCCAAATCCGCTATTATGTGGACAGGCACCCGCTCCATCGCTTATGTAAAAAAGGAAACCGATGCAGGTGTGGCTTTTGAAATGAGGGAAGTAGTTTTAGGTCCTGCACTTGGCGATGGCTATGTGGTGGAAAGCGGCCTCAATCCCGGTGATGAAATAGCCGTGAATGGCACCTTTAGCATCGATGCTGCTGCTCAACTGGCCGGTAAGCCAAGCATGATGAATATGGTAGAAGGCACTACCGGAAATGCACATGAACATGGGTTGATGCAATCGCCGGATGAAGCCACATTCCGGGTAAGCGGACTATGTAGCATGTGCAAGGACCGGATTGAAAAGACTGCACTGGCACTTGAAGGGGTGGGGCATGCAACGTGGAGCCAGGAAACAGGTATGCTGCATGTAAAATATGATGAAGATGTAACCAGCCTGATGACAATACATCGCGCCATAGCGCAGGCCGGACATGACACGGAAAAGGTAAAAGCCCCCGATGCTGTATATGAAGACCTTCCGGGATGTTGCAAATACACACGTGAGGGTGAAGAAGAAGCGTCTGTGCAGGAAGAAACATTTCGTGTAAGCGGCATGTGTGGCATGTGCAAAGACCGCATTGAAGAAACCGCCATGGATATTGAAGGTGTTACATTTGCCAACTGGGAACAGGAAAGCAACATGACCACTGTTAAATTCGATCCCGAGGAAACCAACCTGATGGAGATACACGAAGCCATTGCAGCCGTAGGCCATGATACTGAGAAGGTAAAAGCCACCGACGAGGCATATGAAGAATTGCATACGTGTTGCAAATACCCTAGAGACTAGTTGTTTATAATGAAATTTTATTTAACCCCGAATGCACGAATAATAAAAAAGGAAGAAATATCTTCAAAACAATAAATAGATGAGATGAAAGTAATAAAGGGTTTTACCCCGGAATATAATTGACGATTTCATTCGTGCATTCGTGGTTATCTTTTTTGGAAGTATTTAGCATACTTAATTAAAGAAATTAACCACGAATGCATGAATAATAAAAAAGGAAGAAATATCTTCAAAACAATATAAAGATGAGATGAAAGTAATAAAAGGTTTTACCCCGGACTATGATTGACGATTTCATTCGTGCATTCGTGGTTATCTTTTTTAGAAGTATTTAGCTCACTTTATTAAAGAAATTACCACGAATGCACGAATACTAAAAACATAAAGAAATATATTCAAAACAATAAAAAGATGAGATAAAAGTAATAAAGGGTTTTACTTTGGAATATGATTAACGATTTCATTCGTGCATTCGTAGTTATCTTTTTTGGTAGTATTTAGAGAATATTAATTAAAGAAATTAACCACGAATGCACGAAAAATAAAAAAGGAAGAAATATCTTCAAAACAATATAAAGATGAGATGAAAGTAATAAAGGGTTTTACCCCGGACTATGATTGACGATTTCATTCGTGCATTCGTGGTTATCTTTTTTAGAAGTATTTAGCTCACTTAATTAAGGAAATTAACCACGAATGCACGAATACTAAAAACATGAAGAAAATATCTTTAAAGCAACAAAAAGATGAGATGATAGAAACGAAGGTTTTTACCCCGGAATATAATTGACGATTTCATTCGTGCATTCGTGGTTATCTTTTTTGGAAGTATTTAGAGAATATTAATTAAAGAAATTAACCACGAATGCACGAATACTAAAAACATGAAGAAAATATCTTCAAAGCAACAAAAAGATGAGATGATAGAAACGAAGGTTTTTACCCCGGAATATAATTGACAATGTCATTTATGAATTCAAGGTTATCTTAAACATTATTATGGGATGCCACAAAGAAATAATATTCAATAAAGCAATAATTGAAATAAAAATAAAATTATGCAAAAACAAGCCAACGTAACCGGCATGGGATGCAAAATGTGCGCATCCAAAATTGAAAAAGCTCTTACATCGCAGGAGGGTGTTAAAATTGCCACAGTTGATTTCGATTCTGCCAAAGCGCACATCGACTACGATCCCGACAAGGTGAATGAGAAGGGCCTGATAGCCGCCGTAGCCACTACCGGCTACAGTATTGATTTTGATGGTGGCACAAAACCTGCCGATAGTGCACCGGTCTTTACAATGGCTCCGCCGGAAGAGTCTGCACCGGAAAAATCAGCACAAGGCACGTGGTATTGCCCAATGAAATGCGAGGGTGAAACCATGTATAAGGGTCCCGGTCGCTGCCCCGAATGCAAGATGTACCTGGTGGAAGTGGGCCACGAGAATGATCCTGCGCATGGAAAACCGGCTGCCAGAAAAGAAGAGGCTCCGCAAAAGGAAGGGGGTGCCTATTATTGCCCCATGCAGTGCGAAGGCGACAAAACCTACGCCGAATCCGGTGACTGCCCGATATGTGGTATGGATCTGCTTAAAAAAGAACAGCCCAAACCTTCAGCGGTATTGTACAAATGCCCCATGCACCCGCAGGTGCAACAGCATGAACCCGGTGAATGTCCCGAATGTGGCATGGAATTGGTTCCGGAACGGGAATCGCAGGAAAGCGATGAGGATAAATCCCTGCGTAAAATGATCCACCGCTTCAGGATTTCGTTGGTTTTTACCCTGCCGCTTTTTATCATCGCCATGGGTGATATGATCCCATTTATCAATTTTGAAGCGCTGGCTCCTGCCCGCACATGGGGTTGGATACAACTGCTGCTGGCCACACCAGTGATTTTCTATGCCGGCAACTTTATCTTCAAGCGGGGATGGAGCTCAATTCGCCGCCGTGCTTACAACATGTGGACACTCATTGCCATTGGTTCCGGTACGGCTTACATTTTCAGTGTACTGGCGCTCATCGTGCCCGGCCTTTTTCCCGAGCAGTTTAAAACTGCCGCCGGAGATGTACATCTTTACTTTGAAGCCGCCGCAGTTATCATGACACTCGTGTTGCTGGGACAGGTAATGGAGCTGCGTGCCCATGGGAAAACCAGCTCTGCCATTCGTGCATTGATTGACCTGGCACCACCCGTGGCCCGCAAAGTAAGTAATGGAGAAGAGAAAACCATTCCGCTCTCTGAGGTAGCTGTAGGTGATGTATTGCGCGTACGTCCCGGAGAAAAAGTACCGGTGGACGGTGCCCTGATCGACGGCCATGCCAGCATTGATGAAAGCATGATTACCGGCGAGAGCCTGCCGGCAGACAAGCAAACCGGCGATAAAGTAACCGCAGGAACCCTGAACGGGAAAACTTCATTCCTGATGAAGGCTGAAAAGGTGGGGTCACATACCCTGCTGGCCCGCATCATCGATATGGTGAACGAAGCCAGTCATACCCGTGCACCCATCCAAAGCATCGCCGATAAGGTTGCGAAATATTTCGTGCAAATTGTGGTGGGGGTAGCCATTGTAACATTTATTCTCTGGGCTTTTCTCGGACCAGAGCCTGCCTTGGCCTATGCCTTTGTGAGTGCTGTTTCTGTGCTTATCATTGCCTGCCCCTGTGCACTGGGGCTGGCCACACCCATGTCTGTAGTGGTGGGCACGGGCAAAGGAGCCCAAATGGGTGTGCTGGTGAAAAATGCCCGCGCCATAGAGGAGATGGACAAGGTGGATACGCTGGTGGTGGACAAAACCGGCACATTAACGCATGGCAAACCGGTGCTGAAAGACACCAAAAGTTTTGGAAGTCTCTCAGAGGATGAGGTGTTGCAGGTGGCTGCTTCCCTGGATGCCAGTAGTGAGCACCCCCTGGCAGAGGCAATTATGGAAGGTGCGCGTGTACAAAAAATACAGCCAAAACCTGTCATGAATTTTGAATCCCTTACCGGGATGGGTGTAAAAGCCAGCTATGAAGATACAACCTGGGCCCTTGGCAATACCCGTCTGTGCGATACTTTGGAGGCGGAGATACCTGCATCGTACAAAGCGCTGGTGGAGCAATGGCAGGGCAGGGGACAGACCGTTGTTTTTCTTATTCGGGAGCATAAGGTGGAAGGAGCGCTGGCCATTGCCGATACCATTAAACCCACCACTGCCAAAGCCATCCGCGACTTGAAAAAAGCCGGTTTGCAGATACACATGCTCACCGGCGACAATGCCTATACCGCCAAAGCTATTGCGGAAGAACTCGGAATCGACTCCTACCAGGCCGACTGTCTGCCAGAAGATAAGTACAACATTGTAAAATCATTACAATCAGAAGGTCGTATGGTTGCTGTAGCCGGTGATGGTATCAATGATGCTCCGGCCCTGGCACAGGCAAACATCGGCATAGCCATGGGAACCGGTACAGATATTGCCATGCAAAGCGCCGAAATCACCCTGGTAAAAGGAGACCTTGGCGGCATTGTGCGGGCCAAAAAGCTCAGCCATAAAGTGATGCGCAACATCAAACAAAACCTGGTGTTTGCCTTCTTTTATAATGTGCTGGGGGTTCCCATTGCTGCCGGTATTCTGTTCCCCTTCTTCGGCATCCTGCTCAGCCCCATGATTGCCGCCGCCGCCATGAGCTTCAGCTCCGTATCGGTAATTACCAATGCGCTGCGGTTGAGAAGGGCAAGGGTGTAGTTGGTTAACCAGTTACTCGGTTACACAGTTATTTGGTTAACTGGTTTCAGTGTTAATGGGTTTTTGGGTTATGGAGTGGGGACAGTCCTCTGCATCCTGCCGCAAGTTTTTTCAACTTGTGGCGGTCATTCAGAACATAAATACAGCAAGAGTTAAGAGCCAACGTTTGGAGGACTTTTTTCATTGCGCCATTAACAGCAAATACCAGGGTTTGGAATAACCACAAGTCACAGACTTTCGGGATCTTAGGGACAACCACGCGCGTCATTGCGAACGCAGTGAAGCAATCTATCTGCTATTGTTTACGCCCATTCGCCATCTGGCGCGCATTTCCAATGCGTGACCTATTTTTAATACACCAGAATTAATATAGTTGGAAATTCCGTGGCAAGCCTGATTTGGTTTTTCAAACATAATTTGTTTTTGCCACGCGGGGTCTACTTGCAACTTTTTCTTTAAATATGTTACCCCTCTGCGTTAATTGGAAACCACCAACTCTTAAATACCTGCAGCGCGCAGACCTTCCCCATTTGGGGACAGAAGGGGTGGCGGAGCAAGCCAGCAATACGCTTATACACGTCACAAAACTATCCTTCCATGATGAGTTAAATATCCATGAAATCAAACCAGGTAAAATTACCTGTTTTTTAGTGATTTGAAACTTTCGTTCTCACATATCGTAATTTAATGCACAATTAATTTTGATTAATAAGGGAGATCTCGGAAGATAAAATAACAAAAGAGATAAAAATTAAAAACATAATACTTAACGTTAAATAGTAAAATGCATACGTTCATCCTGAAATCTTCAACGTTAAATAGATAAACCGTTGTTTTGTAACTGATTTGACAGGTACTGCGTATATTGTTTTACATCAAGACAGGGACAAATGGATAGATTTTCTAGTATGCTTAAAAGAGGAATCGTGCTGTTCGCTTTGCACACAATTTCATTCGCACTTTTTTCACAGACGTATATTTTAAATGAAGATTTTTCAACCGCCACTGGCACCACGCCTCCTGATGGCTGGGTAAACTACAGCGATACTCCGGTGGAAACGGATCTTTGGCATTTTGACAATCCCGGAGGAAGAACCCTCAATTATCCGGTAATTGGAAAATTTGCCATTTTTGACAGCGACAGCACTTCAAAAAATGATACCCTTGAAAATGGTGTATTGGAAAGCCCTTTTTTCGATGCTACCATCAGCCAGGATATTCTCCTTTCATTTGACCATTTCTTTATGGGTGATACAAATGCCATCGGTTCTCTTGAAGTATATGATGGAAATACATGGAATCTTGCGAAAACCTATACAGATACCACTAATAACACAGAGAAAGAAATTATAGATATTTCTGATTTTGCAGGAAGTGTGCCTAATGCAAAACTCCGCTTTCGCTGGCAGGGCGACAGCGTTGGCTTGTGGGCCATCGATAATATCAGCATCTACACCCCGCTTCCCACTGATGCGGGGATAACTGTTTTGGAAGGACCCGTTATGCCATTCCCGGCAGGAACACACCCCATCACCGTAACACTGGCCAATTTTGGGGCCAATACGCTTACCGATGCCAACATTCGCTGGTCTGTTAACGGCATAGAACAGACACCACATACATGGACCGGATCATTATCATCAGGAACCAAACAGCAAAACATTACTATTGGCAACTACTCCTTCATCTCAGGCCAAAAAACCGTATTTAAAATCTGGTCCGATTCCCCCAACGGAGAAGAAGATGGCTATGCACTCAACGACACGCTGAATAAAACACTGTTTACAGCCCTTTGCGGGACATACACACTCGACACCCTAAACGGCGACTTCATATCGTTCACTGAAGTAGCCACTGCGTTGAATAATGCAGGTGTGGCTTGTCCGGTTATTTTTGAAGTTGCAGATGGCGTTTATGACGAACAAATCAAACTCTACGAGATCAGTGGAGCCAGTGAGACCAACACCATCACTTTCCGTGGTGCCAGTGGCGATAGTAGTTTGGTTGAGTTACATTATACCACTTCAAATCCCAGTAATGATTTTACATTGGCTCTTACTGGTACAGATTATATTTCGTTTGAGGATATAGGTGTTTTGCGCACCAATGGAAGTACTGCTGTAATTATCCAG
>JBEPYD010000077.1:0-2393 GCA_041641575.1 Bacteroidales bacterium | reverse complement strand
GAGTAATAATGTGCGTTTTGAATCTTGTAGATTGGGCAATATTATTAGCCCTTCAACAAGTATTGATAGTAATTTAATTTTTCGCTCAAATGATTTGGAAGCTTACGGTCTAAATTTGCAACAACCTGATAATTCATTTACTAAGAATATTATTGTTGAAAATAACTTTTTACGTGACTTGACTATTACTAATAGTAGTTCTGTAAATATCTTTGGAAATCGAGTTTCTAATATAAGTTCACATGCACGAAACTTTAGTCTCGCTGATTGCAAAGAAATCGATATTTCTAATAACCGATTAAAAACTTTAACAATTTATAACAATAGAAATATTACCATTTCTAAAAATAACGTGTACAGAAATGAATCCTCTACCAATGCGATAAGTAATATTAGATGTGAAATGTCAAATGGAATTACTATACGGGATAATAATCTTGAAATATACAACGGTTCAACTTGGAGTACTGCTCATTCCAGGGCTATTGAAATAGTAAATAGCAATAATTGCATTATTGATACTAATGTAATCAATGTTTCTCACAGAGGGTACAATTCAAATAGCCATGCAATAGGTATTTATACAATTGGGACAAATACAGGCTTAGTGGTCATTAAAAAAAATAAAATTAATAATAATTCTGTTTCTGGATGGAGCTATGGACTTTATCTACATGGAGATAGTATTTTTGCAAAACAAAATTTGATCGAAGGTGAAAACATTGATCACACAGGAGTAGGCATAAAGGTTAGTGGCAGCCTATCTACGTTGATCGAAGTTGATTCCAATTCTATTAAAAATTATCAATCTCAAGGGATATACTTATTTTCAGGAACTAAGGCCGTATCTAGAAATAATTATATAGAGAATATAGGTAATTTAGGCATCTATATTGGAGGTATTAATTGCACATTAAAAAACAATATTGTTAATAATACAAATAATGGCAGCGGAATAGAAGTTCGAGCATCTAACTCAACTATTAATGATAATCGCTTTCTGAACATACAAAATGGAACAGGCCTTATCGTAAATGGATCCGATAATATAGTCGCAAACAACTTCATCGAAGCAGATGGTGTCGGTATCGCAAAAGGAATCTCCCTGCAACAAAACGGATCAGGTTCTAAAATCCTCTTTAACTCCGTTAACATCACCGGTACAGATGTAACTAACGGTATCGGACTGGAAGTTATCGGTGGTTATAACTACACCGTCAAAAATAACATATTCGCTAATAATGGCGGGGGATATGCCTCTTTCTTTGCCGATTCTTTGCAAGGCACATTTGATTACAACAACTATTACAGTACAAAAAGAAAACTTACGCGTTTTAACGAGACAGATTATAGTACATTAACCGATCTACAATCGGTTACCGGACAAGAAGCCAATGGATTTGCAAAAAACCCTTTTTTTCACTCTGATTCTCTGTTGCAAACCAATCAGGTGCTTCTTAACGATGCAGCCTTGTCAGATACACTTGTCATTAATGACATTACTGGCACATCACGCGGCACCAATCCCGATCTGGGGGCCATGGAATATACCCCATGCACTCTGGATGCCGGCGTCAATGATTTTATCGGACTGGTCAATCCACTCTCTGTAGGATCACAGCCCGTCAAGGTAGAGCTTCAAAATCAAGGAACTTCTACACTCACATCTGCTACAATCGCCTGGAGTGTCAACGGAGAAACTCAGGCATCTTTTAGTTGGAGCGGTTCACTCGAATACAAACAAAATGATACAATCTCTATTGGCTCTTATAATTTTGCCGGTGGTGAAAGCTATAAACTCAAAGCATGGACTGAAACACCCAATGGAGGTGCAGGTTGCAATGCAGTCAACGACACAGCCAAAGCACTTGATCTGGCCACTCCAATGTGCGGTGTATATACTATTGGTGATTCTGCAGCCAGTTTCGCATCCTTTACCGATGCCGCGATTGCGCTAAACAATGCCGGCATTACCTGTCCGGTTGTTTTCGAAATTCAGGACGGCATCTACGATGAACAGATTAAACTATATGAGATCAGCGGAGCAAGTGCAACTAATACCATCACCTTTAGAGGTGCCAGTGGGGATAGCAGTTTGGTTGAGTTGCATTATAAAACCAGTAATCCCAGTAATGATTTTACATTGGCTCTTACTGGTACAGATTATATTTCGTTTGAGGATATAGGTGTTTTGCGCACCAATGGAAGTACTGCTGTAATTATCCAGAATGAGAGTAATAATGTGCGTTTTGAATCTTGTAGATTGAGCAATATTATTAGCCCTTCAACAAGTATTGATAGTAATTTAATTTTTCGCTCAAATGATTTGGAAGCTTACGGTCTAAATTTGCAACAACCTGATAATTCATTTACTAAGAATATTATTGTTGAAA
>JBEPYD010000076.1:0-12381 GCA_041641575.1 Bacteroidales bacterium | reverse complement strand
TCTGGTGGGGTGGATTACAAAACAATGGTTCACTTATGATTATTACGGCCTACCTGTTGAAATACAGCTTCCAGTGGCGTAATGCGGAAATTATCATTAAAATGGTGGTTAAATCTGAAGAAGCTAAAGAAGAATCAGAAGCTAACCTTAAGCGTATTCTGGAGGATATTCGTGTGCCATTTGGTCATGAAATTCAGGTTATCAATAAAAATCAAACCTTTTGGGATGTTATAAACCAAAAATCAAATGCAGATCTAACCCTAATGGGTATGGCTGCCCCGGCAGAAAATTTCCATGAATATTACCATAATCTTGTAGAGCGTACGAATGCGGTTGGAACTGTTGCATTTATTCTTGCCGCCCAGGAAATTGACTTCAAGAAAGTGCTTACATAAGTTATCTTCGGCCATTGGAATTTACATTAAGATACACAACAATTAAACCTTACATTATTTTCGCACATTAGGGCTTAAAACTTATAACGCTCAGTTTTTTTATGGTTTTCAGCAGAGACTATTAAAATTATCCCTCCCCGTGCAAAAAAACGCTCATTAAATTTCTTATCCTGAACAAAAATTACCTTATTTGTATAAGAATCTGAGCGTGTGGAATAATTCTAATAAAATTTAGATATTTAACTACTGATTGTATACATAACAGGTAAAAAAACCATGAAAACATTTATTGAAGCCAAAAAATGGCTGGTGCTGGCACTTATCAGCCTTGCCATCTCTGCATGTAACAAAGAGGATAAAAAAGCCGCTGTTCCTGATTACAACCCCTATATTGGCGCATTTACTTCTGGCATGATATCAAAATCTTCTCCTGTACAAGTGAGACTTGCAGCCGATTACGGCGATAGTGCTTCACGGGCCGATATATTAAACGAAAATATTTTTTCGTTAAAACCAAATAGCAAAGGAACTTTGATGTGGACGGATAGTCGCACAATTCGTTTTATTCCACATGAAGATTGGGAATCAGGAAAGACCTATGAGGTAACCCTGGACCTTTCAAAAATGCTGGAAACAGAACGTGAATTCAGAAAATTTGGCTTTTCATTTACGGTGATTGAGCAACGCATTCATGTAGAAGTGGATGCCTTCGAACCATACAGCGCTGATAATCTTAAATGGAATAAGGTTACCGGTACATTAGTTACAAGCGATTTGGCTTCTGATGAGAATGTCGAAGAGGTAATTTTAGCAACGCAGGATAAAACTCCATTGCCGGTAACATGGAATCATGATGCAGGAACACGCACCCACTCCTTTACCATTGATAGTGTGGTCCGCGGAGAAGATGAATCAAATGTGGTTATTTCATATAAGGGGAAGCCAGTGGGGTCTGACAGCAAAGGTGAAGTAACATACCGTATACCGGCTCTTGGTGAATTTATTCTGATGGATCACCGGGTGGTGCAACATCCCGATCAGTATATGATTCTGCAGTTCAGCGACCCGCTGTACCAACAACAGGATATGGAAGGCCTTATTGTAGTTGAAAACCTTGATGATGTTACCTTTGCTATTGACGGAAACCAGGTGCGTATATATCCTGCAGTCAGGCAAATGGGTAATTTTACTGTGAATATTGACCCTGGTATCAAAAATAGCATGGGTTACCGCTTTAATGAGCAAACAAAGCTTGTAATCGCGTTTGAAAGCATTAAACCTGCCGTACGTTTCCCCGGCGAAGGGGTAATTATTCCCTCCTCAGGAGAATTACACTTACCCTTTCAGGCTGTAAATCTGAAAGCCATAGACGTAAAGGTCATCAAAATATTTGAAGATAATGTGGCGCAATTCCTGCAGGTAAATCAGCTCGATGGGAGTAACCAACTGGCACGTGCCGGACGCCTTATTAAAATGAAAAAAATTGATCTCATCTCGGGAGAACCTTTAGATTATGGTTCATGGCAAACCTTTGGGCTTAACCTGGAGGAAATTATAACGCCAGAACGTGGGGCCATTTACAGGGTTGAAATTAATTTTCGCCCCACTTATTCATTGTATCCCTGCCAGGGAGAAAGCGGAGATTCATTTGCTGAAACTGCTGCTGATATGGAAGAAGAATTTAGGGAAGAACTTAAAAAGTATGATGGTGGCAGACATTATTATTACAATAATTATAACTATGCGGATTACAATTGGGAGGACAGAGATGATCCTTGTACACCCTCATATTACATGCGTGGCAACTCCGAAAGCCGCAACGTGCTGGCTTCTGACCTTGGAATGATTGCCAAACAGGTAATCCCCGGAAAGCTGGAGGTTTTTGTATCCGATCTGATTACCACAGATCCTTTATCAGGCGTGGAGATACAGGCATTAAATTACCAGCAGCAGGTAACGGGTACCGGTACTACTGATAAAAATGGTAGGGCATCCGTGGAAACGGATGGGAAGTCTTTTTTAATTATTGCAAGTTATGAGGAACAAAAAGGATACCTGCGGGTAGATGATGCCTCCTCACTTTCCCTGAGTAATTTTGATGTATCCGGTCAGGTGACACAGGAAGGTATGAAAGGCTTTGTTTATAGCGAAAGGGGTGTCTGGAGACCCGGAGATAGCATATTCGTGAATTTAATTCTTGAAGATCCTGCAGATCAGTTGCCTGATAATTACCCGGTTATCCTTAATTTGTATAATCCCCTGGGGCAGTTTGTGTATAAATCAGTAATTAACCAGCCTGTTAATAATTTTTATGCATTCCATCTCCATACCTCTCCCGATGCTCCCACCGGAAACTGGCGCGCAGAAATCAAGGCTGGTGGCGCTGTGTTTAATAAAACATTGAAAGTAGAAACCATCAAACCCAACAGGTTAAAGATAAATTTTGATCTTCCAGGTGAGGTATTGGGGTTGCCGGGCCAATCCGATTATGCCGATCTTTCTGTAAGCTGGCTGCACGGTGCCAATGCAGGTGCACTTCGGGCAACGGTAAACCTTACTTTATCGCCGGTAAATACTTCATTTAAAGGTTACGAAAGGTACGAATTTGATGACCCTTCGCGGAGATATGAGGAAACTGATGATAAAGTTATTTATGACAAACATGTTAATGAAGAAGGATTTGCACGTGTTCCACTAAACCTTCCGGAGGCACAGAGGGCTCCTGGCATGCTAAAAGCGAAATTTGTGATACGTGCCTTTGAAGAGGCCGGAGATTTCAGCATTCGCACAGCCTCTAAACCTTATTCTCCTTACCGGGAATATGTAGGAATACAGTTGCCTGAACAGAATACCCATCGCAATGCATTAATTACTGATACGGCACATGCCATTCAGGTAGTTACCCTTGATGCGGAGGGGAATCTAGTTTCCCGCAGCGGATTAAAAGTATCCGTGTATAAACTTGATTGGCGATGGTGGTGGCAGGCTACAGATGATAACCTTGCCGGATGGATAAGCCGTTCGCACAACCGCCCGGTAAAGGAAACTACCATAAATACCAGTGCTGGCAGGGGAACTTTTAACTTTCGGGTCAATTATCCGCAGTGGGGAAGATATTTTATTCGAATTTACGATCCGGCTTCCGGACACAGCACAGGAAAAATTGTTTATGTTGACTGGCCTTCATGGGTTAACCGCGATAGCAGGGAGGTACCCGGTGGATCCACCATGCTCAGCTTTAGTGCAGATAAAGAAAAGTACCAACCCGGAGATATGGCAACTTTTTCCTTCCCCTCCTCAAAGGATGGAAGGGCACTGGTAAGCATTGAGGGTGGTGACCGTATCCACGATATTTTCTGGCTCAATACCGAACAGGATGAAACTTCTTTTCAATTAAAAATATCCGAGGAAATGGCACCCAATGTTTATGCATTCATCACACTTGTGCAGCCCCATGCACAAACAGCCAACGATCTCCCCATACGCATGTATGGTGTAACCCGGGTAAACGTTGAAGATCCCGAAACGCGCTTACAACCCGTAATTGAAATGCCTGAAGTTCTTAAACCTGAAGATGAATTTAAACTTAAGGTAAGTGAGAAAAACGACAGGGAAATGACGTATACCGTAGCCGTTGTAGATGAAGGTATTCTGGACCTGACCAATTTTAAAACCCCGCAGCCCTGGGATGCATTTTATGCACAGGAGGCCCTTGGGGTAAAAACCTGGGATATTTATAATATGGTATTGGGTGCTTATGGAGGGAAAATTCAATCCTTATACAACATAGGCGGTGACGATGAAATTACTGAAGCACCCGATGCTGACAGAGCAAAAAGATTTAAACCCATGGTGAAGTTTTTAGGTCCATTCACACTTAAAAAAGGGAAAACAAATACGCATGTTATTTCTGTCCCTAATTATGTCGGTTCTGTTCGTACCATGGTGGTGGCAGGGAATGGCCATGCCTATGGCGCTGAAGAAGAGACCACTCCTGTAAGAAAACCACTTATGGCGCTGGCTACTTTACCTAGGGTAGCCGGACCAGGAGAGACCATTCGCATGCCCGTAACGGTATTTGCCATGGAAGACAATATAAAAAATGTTCAGGTATCCCTGGAAACGGGTGATTTAATTGAATCAACCGGAACCAGAACACAAACCATAAATTTCACTGAAAAGGGGGAACAAATCGTATTTTTTGATTTAATGGTGAGAGACAACATTGGCGTAGCCCGGGTGCGGGTAGATGTAAAGGGAAATGGTGAAAAGGCATACGACGAAACTGAACTACAGGTTCGGAATCCCAATCCACGAATAACCCGCACATTTAATATGATGCTGAATGCCGGTGAAGAAAAATCCCTTGCTTATCAAATTCCGGGAATGGATGGCACCCGTGAAGGGTTAATTGAATTTTCCTCTATCCCGCCTGTGGATTTCGGACGACGGTTGAAATATCTTCTTCGGTATCCACATGGGTGTATTGAACAAACCGTTTCATCTGCATTTCCGCAGCTTTTCCTTGAGGATGTTATGGAAACCGATGCAAATTTCAAAAGCATGACAGCGCAAAATGTGTCTGCTGCCCTAAAAAGGATTCAGCTTTTTTCGCAGGGAGATGGCAGCTTCAGTTACTGGCCGGGCAACTCAGGAACAAGCGACTGGGGAACAACTTATGCCGGGCATTTTATGCTTGAAGCCGAGGATAAAGGCTACACTTTACCGGTAGGATTAAAGAACAAATGGCTTTCTTATCAGCGTAAAGCTGCCCGTAACTGGAAACCAACTAGATCTAACGGATATTACACATACCGCCAACCCTATCTTGAACAAGCTTACAGACTTTACAGCCTGGCAAAAGCGGGTGCTCCGGAAATGGGTGCCATGAATCGGATGCGGGAGATGAAAGGCATCAGCCTGCAGGCAAAATGGCGCCTGGCAGCAGCTTATGCACTTGCGGGTCAGGAGGATGTTGCCAACGCTCTTACAAATAATGCATCTACAGAAGTACCTCAGTACAGTGGTTTTTATTCTTCTTATGGTTCAGCCTTAAGAGACAGGGCCATGATACTTGAAACAATGGTACTATTGAATCAACGTGAAAGAGGAATGGACCTGGTACAACAAATTGCAGAACGTTTGAGTTCAGAAAGATGGTTAAGTACCCAGACTACCGCGTATGCCCTGTTGAGTATTGCCCGCTATGCAGGCGGATCGAATGAGGACAGGGAAATGGATTTTACGTACAGCATAAACAACAACGGCAAAGAAAAAGCAAAAACTAAATTGCCACTGCTGAATGCCGCATTGCCAGTGGAAAATGCACAGGGAAAAATTACTGTCGAGAACAACAGCGGGGGCGTTCTTTTTGTAAGAGTAATTGGCAGTGGTAAGCCCCTTGCCGGTGAAGAGGAACCTGCATCGCAAAACTTAAAAATGAATATCCGGTACCTCGATCTTGATGGCAATCCTATTGATGTTGCTGATTTGCAACAGGGCACGGATTTTAAAGCCTTGGTTTCTGTAACCAATCCCGGAACCATTGGATTGTATAAGGAAATGGCCCTTACTCATATTTTTCCTACCGGATGGGAAATTCGAAATACACGCCTGGAACAGGGAGCTTCTTCCTCTAATACAAATTTTGAATACCAGGATATCCGTGATGACAGGGTGTTAACTTATTTTGATATTGGTCCGGGCACTACAAAAACTTTTGAAGTTTTATTAAATGCTACCTATACGGGTAGGTTTTACCTTCCGGGTGTAGTTTGTGAAGCCATGTACGAAGATAATATTCATGCAAATTCGGCCGGGCATTGGGTTTTAATTACCAGACAGGATTAAAAACAATAGAAAAAGAATTTAATCTACCGGGTATGGCTTCTGAAACTATACCCGGTTTTTTTCTATGCAATAATTTTCGGGCCCTTATTATTTGGGAAAATTTTAGATGGAAATGAAGTTTTCCGTTTAAATACAACACTTTAGAATATATAGCACCTGTAAATTGCACCTCAGGGGAGAATACTAAAAAATTATTTCCTAGCTGTTTTTTATGCTCCTGGAGGGGGATTTCATAGAAGAATATTTCTCAAATTTAGCAAAGCTCTCTTGCACACGCTGATATAATTCCTGCATGATTTCTTCCAGCTGTCCTTTCAAAAACTCATTTTCTTCTATTTTAAGTAACATTGTCAGATCCTGTTCAATATCATCCCTTAAATGTTCAAGTAGGTTTTTATGGAGTGAGGAAAAGTTGTCTGCTTCAGGTTCCATTACACAAATGGTCCCGAATAATTCACCGTCGGGCCAGCGGATAGGAAAACCTAAATAAGCTTTTACCTTAACGCCGGAATCAGGAATATGCTGCCATTTTTTATTTTTGGAGGCATCATATACATGTAACATTTGATTCTTTCCCAGCACTGTTTCGCAAAAAAGTCCTTTCTCCAAAGGCATTGAACTTCCTTCCTCAAAAATGGCTTTTTCTTTTCTACCCGCCAGGTAAACTTCAAGGTTGCTTTTATTGATCCGCATGATTTGTGCCGCTTCTGTTTCAAATAGCTGGGCGAGCAGGTCAGTTAGTTTCTGCCATTTAATAATCACTTCATCTGCAATGCCGGGTTTTGCGTCTGAGGTTATTGCAATTTCAGTTAAATTTTTTTTACCACTGACAAGAACTTTTGTTTTCATAGTTTGTGATCATTAAACGGATGATGAGCAATGGGATTTATAAACGGGTAACGTAGTATTTTTTAATAAGTTACAAACAAATGCCCTGCATGTATGAAAACCGGTGATTTTTGTTTGAACCCCTTGATTTTAATGCTAAATAAAATCGGGAGTTTAATATGAAAACCACTAAATAATGAAAAATTCGTATTTTCTGCCCGTTTTTATTCATTTTATATCGCTTTTGCCTCTTATTTTGAATGATTCCACCTAATTTATCAAGTATTAATCCTCTGAAATCATAATCAGGAAGTTGGAGCGTTTAATCTTTAGTTGTAGATTTGCCCCACCTGATAATGAATTGAATATTTGGGAGGAAAACAGAAAATTCGATCAAATACTTTATCAGCAAGCCTATTAGATTTTAATTGTATGGATATATATAAAGTCATACCTGTATTATTTTTCTCAATTATGCAATTTTTGGGATGCTATGCCCAGGATTATCATACTGCCAACCTTTCAGGCCTCTCCCGGGAAGACAGTCTGCTATTTGAGGCTGTTTCTGATGGCAACACAGAACAAGCCGAAGAACTTCTCTCTTCAGGCATTTCTCCCGCCACTGCCACTATAGAAGGAATAACACCGCTAATGATGGCCTCCTCTAAAGGAAAAAGATCCATGGTACGTTTGTTACTAAAACACAATGCCAATGTGCGGGCAGTGGATCAGAGCGGAGCTACTGCCCTTATGTATGGATCTGCAGCCGGGAACCGCAGTATCGCACGACTATTGATTAAAAATGGTGCACAGGTAAACAGGCGCGATGATAATGGCAAAACAGCTTTTGATTATGCTATTATTAACAGCCATACAAAAGTGGGAGACTTTTTAAAAATTGCTTTTGAAAGAAATTTGCCCCATTATTATGATGGCCCTTATGTAAAGACGAACCTAAAAAACTCCCGGGCAACCGTATTCTACTTTTTAAACGATTCGGCTACAGGAAGAGCATCCATAAAGAAGGAAAAAATAAAATCTACTACGGGTGAATTTATTTTCCGTGGAATTTATCCTGATACCGCTACGTATAACCTTTACCCGATTACACCTGCAAAATATGAATATGATGGAATAGATTCAGTACTTGTGATTGGGGATGTGCATGGTGGATACGATGCATTGGTATCTTTGTTAAAAGTGCATGGCATTATATCACCCGACATGAACTGGAAGTGGGGAAAAAACCACCTGGTATTTATTGGAGATATCTTTGACCGGGGTGATCAGGTTACAGAAGCGCTTTGGCTGATTTATAAATTGCAGCGTCAGGCCCTGAAAACAAATGGACGCGTTCATTTTATCCTGGGAAATCATGAGCTGTTGATCATGGAGGGGAATATAGATTATATATCTGAAAAATATTTTTACCTCTCCGATAAGCTGAAATTTGAATATAGCTATCTTTTTTCTGAGAAGTATATTTTAGGTCGTTGGTTGAGGAAACAGCCCGTAATTGTAAGGATTAATGAAAGTTTGTTTATTCATGCAGGTGTTCATCCGTTATTGCTGGAATACCCTTATTCTATCAAAGAAATGAACCAAAAAGTGAATTACTATTTAAAACATGGTCTCCATTTCCGAAACCGGTCCGATGAACCCTTTCTCCTCTTTATGACGGGGCCACATGGGCCATTGTGGTATCGCAATATGGTGAAAATGAAAAATAATGAAGTAGTTATTGATGGTATTACTATAGATAGAACACTTGAACATTTTGATATCCAACGCATTATTATAGGACACACCAATATTCCTGAAATCAGTTCGTTTTATGATGAAAAAGTTTTTTTTACAGATGTGCCTTATTACAACCCTTATTCACAAAACTATGGAGAAATACAGGGATTGCTGATCTCTAATGACCAAGTGAAAAGTCTGCGGAAAGATGGTGCGGTGTTACCCGTTCCTTCAAAAAACTAAAAATAATCTACCTTTTCGCCTTTTATTTCTGATAAAATACTGTTTGCAACCCTGCTGGCTCCAATCCGGAAGTATTCCGGACGTGTACATTCCACTCCAAGTTCGTTATGAACAATGGCGAAGAAGGTTAATGCCTGATCCCAGGAGCTGATACCTCCGGCGGGTTTAATACCTCTGAGGTTTCCTGTTTCTTCGTAGTAGTCGCGAATAGCTGATGTGATTATTACCACAGCTTCTGGTGTGGCTGCCGGCTGTACCTTACCGGTGGAAGTTTTTATAAAGTCTGCGCCGGCATGCAGGGCAATCATCGCAGCACGATAAGCCTCATCAGGAGTATCCAGGGTGCCGGTTTCCAAAATTACTTTTAGGTGGTTTTTCCCACAAATGGCTTTCATTTTATTTATTTCTTCAAAAATTTCTTCGTATTTGCCTGCCTGAAAAAGGCCCATGGGTAAAACCATATCTATCTCATTTGCACCGTCTTTAAGTGCCATGTCTATTTCAATTCCTTTAACTGAAGAAAATGTCATGGAACTAGGAAAATTCCCGGCTACAGAAGCAATTTTAACAGATTTCTCTTTTAAATGTTTTTTCGCGTATTTCACCAGATTAGGATATATGCAAAAAGCAGCAACATGAGGAATATCATTAAATTCGGTACCAAATGAATTTAACTTATTACAGTAATATTCAATAATTTTCTCGTCATCAGAATTATTTAAAGTAGTCAGATCCAGACAGCTAAATAGCTTACTTAAATTTTCAGGTGTGTTCATTTTATTCCCTTTCTGAATTGCGCTAAATACTTTATCGTTTATTTCTTCCAGGGAAAATGGGGATTTCATTTTTTCAAATTGCAGCTTTTTCATAGGTTTAAATTATCAGTTTATGTCTTTTTATTAGGGTCTTTGATATTCAAAATAATATAGGCAAGGAATTTACTTTAGTTTCTTATTGTTCTTATGCCGTTTTTCATCTCTGATTGTCTTTTTTTTCATATTATCTTCAAAAGCCCTTGTTAAATCTACTCCAGTCTGGTTGGCAAGGCATACCAGCACAAAAAGTATGTCTGCCATTTCATCTGCAGGGCTGATTTCTTTTTCCTGCTTGTTTTTAAATGATTGCTCACCATATTTCCGTGCCATTATGCGTGCAAGTTCACCTACCTCTTCTGTTAGCAAGGCCATGTTGGTAAGCTCAGTAAAGTAGCGCACCCCAATGGTTTTTATCCATTCGTCTACTTGCTTTTGCATTTCTTCAAGCGTCATCAGGTTTTGTTTTTCGTGTCTAAAATAATGGTTACCGGCCCGTCATTCACCAGGGAAACCTCCATGTATGCCCCAAAAGAACCTGTTTCCATCTTTTTCACCACATTTGCCAGTGTATCTTTAAATTTTTCGTAAAGTGGAACAGCAACCTCAGGTTTTGCGGCTTTAATATAAGAAGGCCGGTTTCCTTTTTTGGTAAGCGCATGAAGTGTAAACTGGCTTACCAGTAAAACCTCACCTTCAATATCTGACAGTGAAAGGTTCATTACACCTTCCTTATCATCAAATATACGCAAATTAATAATTTTTTTCACCAGCCAGTTGATATCCTCATCTGAGTCATCATCAGTGATGCCTAATAAAACAACTAATCCGTGACCAATTCTGTTTTCCTTCTCTTTTTCAATGCGCACTCCGGCAGAAGAACATCGTTGTAATACTGCTTTCAAAGTAATTATTTTTTTGTTATAATGTAGTATTTAGTTTATTTAAATTAAAAGTTTCGGTAAATCATTGTAGACTGTTATTTTCTATTAGAATAAGTTTGTAAAGTTTATCTGAGCGTCTGATCATTTCAGGTACTTTTACAGAAAACCGTTGTCCTTTCACAACCTTAGTTGTTTTTTCAAGGTTTACACGTATTTCATCGAGTGTTAACTCTAAAACACCGGTGGTTGGGCCTGTTATAATAATATCATCACCAATGCTGAGACTCCCTGTTTCGCATAGAAACTCTGCCACTCCCAGGTTAGAGAAATAATTCATGCCTTTTCCCACATATATCTTTTTTCGCGTTGCCTTGCTGCCATAGACATTGCTCCATTCACCCAGCCTTTGTCCAAGGTAATAGCCGTCCCAAAAACCCCGGTTGAAAACCTTGCTCAGACGGCTTTTCCATTCCTCAATTTTTTTAGCCGTATAGGCGCCTTCTTCTATCGAAAGCAATGCCTCATGGTAGCATTGAACCACCGTTTTTACATATTCGGGCGGACGGGCTCGTCCTTCAATTTTGAGCACCCGTACACCGGCATCTGTTATTTTATTCAAAAAATGAATGGTCAGCAGATCCTTTGGTGACATGATGTATTGATTTGCAATATCAAGCTCGCTGCCACTCTCTTTATCGCGTACGGTATAGCCTCTTCTGCAGTTTTGCAGGCAGGCTCCACGGTTGGCTGAATGATTGTATTCATGCAAGCTCAGGTAGCATTTGCCGGAAATGGACATGCACAGGGCTCCATGGGCAAATAATTCCACAGCAACCAGGTTGCCTGATGGACCCGTAATCTGTTGTGCTGCTATTTCAGCAGTGATCTGCTTAACCTGGTCCAGGTTAAGCTCCCGGGCCAGTACCATTACATCTGCATATTTCGAATAAAACTTAACACTCTCTATATTGCTAATGCTCAATTGGGTGGAAATATGAACCTCAAGCCCAAGTTCATGTGCATAGGCAATCGCTGCCTGGTCAGATAAAATAACCGCTGATATTTTATTTTCTGCGGCAGCCTGTAAAATTTGCCGCATAAGTGGCAATTCATCTGAATATAATGCAGTGTTTAATGTAAGGTAGGTTCTAAGGTCATGCTCCCGGGCAAAATCTACAATCTTCTTCAGGTCTTCAAAACCAAAATTCACTGATGAGCGTGCACGCATATTCAGTTTATCAATGCCAAAATAAACGGCATCTGCCCCTGCCTGCGCTGCTGCCTGAAGAGATTCCCAGGAACCTGCGGGTGCCATAATTTCTATATCGCTTCTTTTGATCAATTCGCTTTATCTTAATTATCCGTTAACATTTAGGATGATAAAAAATTCATGGGTTTGGTTTGTAATGCCTGAATTTATTACAGAGCCCTTGTTACAAAGATAACCTAAATAGTTATTTTATACACTTTCCTTTTGTTGATGAATGCTGTAGGATATATTCGAATTATATTTTAAATGTAAAATTAAAATAAAGTACTTTTATTATCTTTTTACAAGTATTTTATGTAATACCATAAAAACAAATAATGAAGCCATGATGCCAAATATATTGGCATCTAAACCCCACG
>JBEPYD010000075.1:0-12491 GCA_041641575.1 Bacteroidales bacterium | reverse complement strand
CATATAAATTTGTTTTTGCTTATGCAGCAGGATTTTCTGTGCAGCTTTTGATTATCCCACTGGTTAACAGATTGGGTGCGGGCGATGATGCAAAAGGATATCAGCTGACAATGGCAATTTTTGCAGTTATAAGTGTAATCTTTTTTGTTATTTCATTTTTGTCTGTGAAAGAACGGGTAAAGCCTGATACAGACCAGGTAAATAATATTAAAAATGACCTGAAAGATCTGCTGAATAACCGCCCATGGATTATCCTCTTTTTCATAAGTCTTGCAACCCTAATTTATGTAGCTATACGTAGTGCTGATATCGCTTATTTCTTCAAATACTATATTAAATACGAAGAGGTAATTGAAGCTATAAAAGCAACCGGCGACGACAGTCTGTGGACTAAAATTCATGCAGCAATGTACAATATGGGTACGTTTATGGCTGTAGGTACCGTGTTTGTTTTGCTGGGCGTATTGCCTACAAAGAAGATCTCTGCCCGCATTGGAAAGCGTAAACTATACATTTGGTGTATGTTTATTATTACGGTGTCTTCAACAGCATTTTATTTTGCCGGGCCGGAAGATATTGTTTTAATTTATATAGCACAAATAATTTTCTCGTTTGCCTCAGGGCCTACTATGCCACTGCTATGGTCTATGTTGGCGGATACGGCAGATTATTCACAATGGAAAAATGGCAGAAGAGCAACCGGCCTGGTGTATTCAGCAGCTACTTTTGCACAGAAAGCCGGGTTCGGCCTTGGAGGTGTGATTGTTATGGGTATCCTTTCATGGTTTGGATTCGTTGCAAATATGGACCAGAGCAACTTTTCAATTCTGGGTATTCGTTTATCGATGAGTGTTGTTCCGGCTGCAGTTGCTTTGATTGGAGCAATTTTGCTCTTTTTCTATAAACTCGATGATAAAACCGTGAGAGAGATTGAAGCAGATCTGGATAAAAGAAGAGAACTTAAAAATGCTTAATTATTGAACACAACATTATGAAGGATTGTAAAAAAATATTTTGTTCAGACAAATGGAAGTTGGATTTTGTCTCTGAATCATTTGATGATGCAATAGTAAATTCAAATGAAGTAATCATTAAGAGCCATTTTACGCATTTAAGTGCGGGCACTGAAATGGCATGTATTTCAGGTTTGGAATCCTTTTTTCAGATACCTGATACTCCCGGATATACCGCTGTGGGTGAAATAGTGGCAAAGGGAGAGGCGGTTGCCGAATTTAAAGAAGGCGATCTGGTATATACCTACGGGCCTCACAAGCAGTATTTTAAAATTGATGTTACTGACAGATGGCATGGCATATGTGTAAAATTACCAGAGGGCATTAATAGTGAACATGCCGCATTTACCCATATGGCTGGTATCGCTATGACTGCAATTCGTAATTCCTCAATAGAACTTGGCGACTGGGTGCTCATCACCGGGTTGGGTACCATTGGAAATATGGCGGCTCAACTGGCCCAATTACAGGGAGCTAATGTTATTGCCACTGATATTGATGATAAACGAATTGAACTTGCGTCTAAATCAGGGATAAAACATGCGGTAAATTCTTCAAAAGTTGATATTGAAAAATATATAAAGGAGAGATGCAAGGGCAATCTGGTATCTACGTATATTGATGCTACAGGCGTATCTGCTGTTGTAAATAAATCCCTGAACCTTGTGGAACTTTATGGGGAAGTCATCCTGTTGGGCAGTCCGCGGGCTCCTTTTGAAACAAATATTACAGAAACCTTTCAAAAGTTTCACCTTTTACCCCACTCTCTTACAATGAAAGGTGCCCTGGAATTTACTTATCCCACCCATAAAACTGAATTCAGCAAGCACTCGATAACCCGCAATGCTGAAATCATAATGGATTTAATCAGAGAAGAAAAATTGGTGATTGAACACGTTTATTCCCATAAGCTGCATCCCGCTAAGGCACAACAGGCATATGAAGGGCTAAGAGATAAAAAGGATGAGTATATTGGAATAGTATTTGACTGGAGAGAAGTTTAATCTTAAAAAGAAATTGCATGTTAACATTTGGAATAATAGGAGCAGGAATGATTGCTGAAAAGCATATCGCGGCATTCAGAAAAACTGGAAAAGCTAACTTTAAATGGGTTTCAAGACAAAATACTTCTTTGTTACGGGATTTTCAAAGTAAATATGAGATTCCTGAAGGAACAGGAGATTATAAAGATATTTTAAGCGATCCCGAAGTAGAGGTTGTTATTATTGCAACCCCGCCAACTTTACATCTTGAGCCACTTAATGACTCCCTGAAAGCAGGCAAACATGTTATTCTTGAAAAACCTGCTGGTTTCAACCCTCAGGAATTAAAGGAAATAACTGCGCTTGAAAAGCAATATTCTAATCTTGTTACCTGCGATTGTTCTTCCAGACATTCACGGCTTCAGCCTAAGTTTAAAAAGGCTAAGGAAATTATTGAATCGGGGAAACTAGGAGAAATTTATCAAATTCACCATAACAGCATTGGGAGAAATGGAAGACCAGGCATTGAATATCATCCTGAGGCCAAATGGTTTATGGATAAGTCTAAAGCCGGCGGTGGCCCTTTGTTTGATTGGGGCGTGTACGACCTCTCTTTTCACCTGGGAATTCTTGGTGATGAACCACAGTTAAAAAATGTAAAACATGTAACCCTAAAAAGTGGTCTTGATAATTTTAATCCTGGGGAGTATGTTTATGATGTTGAAGAGCATTTTTCCGCCCTGCTGGAATTTGATAATGGCATAGACTTTTATTGGGAGCGAGGGAACCATGCAAATATGGAAGTTCCGAACGAAACGCGCATTTATGGCACAAAAGGTGGTTTAAAATTTGGATATTGCAGTTGGGACGATCCTGTAATAACCTTCTATGGTACAGACAAAAATAACACAAGCTATACTGAAGAAATAGATAGTGGAAGTGCCGGACACGATGACGATTTTGCCTTCGCCGAAAACTGTATGGCTGCTTTGGCGGGAGAAGCCGCACCTGCCATGCCTTTGCATTTGGCAGCCAAGCATTTGGATATCATCTTCAGGTGCTACCAAAAAGCAGATTAATTTAATTATCTTATGACTGTTGAAAACTTTTATTTTATTATTCACGTGCAGGATAAAACTTTTTTTGCCGATATAAGTATAAGGTAGGGAATTGGATTGAATAGAAATAAAACAGAAAATGGATAATTATTTTATTGAAGAGACGGCACATTCGCCAAAAGTAGAATTTAGAACAGACGGAAATTTTAGCATTCAGGGACGTTCTTCTATGGTGAATCCTGGAGCGTTTTATGAACCCGTTTTGGCATGGACGAATGAATTTGCGAAAACCGGTCCAGAAAAGGTTGAATTGAAAGTAGATATGGATTTTTTTAATACACGCACGGCTATCGTTTTACATACTTTTTTCAAAATACTGCAAAAAATGTATAGCGCGGGAACAACTATTACTATCTACTGGTACTGCGAAAGGGAGGACACAGATATGATAGAAAGTGGAAATGATTACGCATCCCTTTTAAGCTGTCCGTTTGAAATTATTGAAAAGAAATAAGGGATACGTAATCAATTATAATAATTAATAACCCGCCGGTGAGTCCGGGAGTTTGGTATTTCCCCTGGCGGCTTCTACAATTGCTGCTGTAGCCGTAGCCCCTATACGGGTTACACCCCATTCTCTTACTTTAAGCAGGTCTTCAAGTGTACGTACACCACCGGCTGCTTTAATGTGCACCTCCGGAGCTGAATGCTTACGCATGAGCTTCAGGTCATGCTCAGTGGCGCCTTCGTATGAATATTTACCATCATCTCCTTTAACAAAACCATATCCTGTAGAGGTTTTAACAAATGCTACCTGATGTTTACTGCAAATTTCACAGAGTTTTATTTTATACTTATCTTCCGGGAGGTAATCATTTTCAAAAATAACTTTTAAAATGGCGTTGCCAGCATTTGTAACGGCAACTATGGCTCCAATTTCATCATCCACATAAGTCCAGTCTTCCCCCAAAACTTTTCCAATATTCACAACCATATCTATTTCAGTAGCGCCATCTTCAATGGCTTGCTTAGTTTCGTCTACTTTAATATCAATGGTACTGTTTCCATGTGGAAAGCCTATCACTGTGCATACTTTCACATCAGAGCCTTCAAGAAGTTTTTTAGCCATGGGTACTGCATAAGGTTTAATACAAACCGAAGCGGCATCATATTTAAGAGCAAGTTCACAGCCTTCTTTTAAATCCTTATCCGTCATGGTTGGATGAAGAAGGGAATGGTCAATCATCTTGGCAATTTCTTTTACTGTCATTTTAATAAAATTTAAGTTTAATAATTATCGTTGCTTATAGAATATTCATGTGTGTTCACATAAAGCTGGCTATAGACATAAAAATCCGGCATATTTGTTACATATTTTCTGGACAGGTATAAAACAGGCTCCTGGCTGTTTATTTGCAGGTGATTACACGTACGTTTATCTCCTTTTATAGCACGTATGTCCTGTATTACATCTTTTATTTCAATATTATAAGAAACCTGAAGCGTGGTAAATAAAGAACCTCTCTCAAAAGGTTTTTCCAGAATTGATTTTTTGTTCCCAGCTGAAAACCATGTTTTTTCCAACATCACCGGATTTTCTTCAAGGTACCTTATCCGTTCCAGAAATACCGCAGGTTGTTTTTTCTCTTCTTCACTTAACGAAAAGAAAAAGGTCTCCGGCCATTCTATTATTTCCGGTTCTTGAATGTATGCAGAGCGAATTTTTTTATCATTATAGGCCAGCACTTCTGAAAATCCCTTAAAAGATAACAACCCCAGGCGTGGGTGCCGCTGAATAACTTCGCTTCTTCTGCCTTTTTGCCTCCTGATGTAGCCTTCACGATGCAATTCTTCCAAAGCACGACGCACCGTATGCCGGTTCAGCGAATTTTCATTGCTTAAAAACTGCTCTGAAGGCAGCAGTTCCCCGGGAGTGAATTCCCCGGAAAAAATTTGTTTTTTAATCCGTTCTTTTAATATTTCGTATTGATGCATCGATTTTTTCACAAATGTACAATTAAAAAGGTGTCTATACAACTTTAGCAATCATAATTTTTTAATAATTTTCTATTGCTGTTCTAACCATAAAGGTTATTTTTATGGTATAATCATTAATTATCTCTTTATCTACAACTTAGTGAGCATAATATTTATCTATACCCTTATATCTTTTTGGAGTACCTCATCTCCAGCAACAACTCCTGATGCATATTTTGGCAAGGAATATGAGGAGGCTGTAGCTTATTGCTCGCAACATAATGAGCAGTTATCTGAAGTTTTTGCACAATATCACATAGAAACCGAATTTGCCCTTTCTCTTGTTTTTCCTGAAATTTTGCGCTACAATATAATCAGGGACTTTCTGGAGACATTTTCCCTTGAAATGGCATATGTTCATGGGGGAACGCAGGCAGCCAATTTTTCCATTGGTCCTTTTCAGATGAAACCAACATTTGCCGAAGCCATAGAAAGAAAACTAGTGGACAATAACATAGAATGGAAGGATTATTTCAACTATCCGGCAGACTTTTCACTTCTTCAAATACGTCGGGAAAGGTTAAAAAGATTAAAATCTCTACAATGGCAGGCCCATTACCTGGCAGCTTTTATTCACTTGCAGGAAAAACGGTTTGCCCATGTAGCGTGGGAAAATGAGAGTGAGCGGTTGGCTATTTTTGCCACTGCTTACAATTATCGTTTTGATGCAGATATACAGGATCTTACAAATGTCAGAGATGTGAAATATTTTCCCTATGGCGTACATAAACCCAATCCCTTTTCTTACACATTTGTAGCCTTATATTTTTATAATAATGAGGTACATTAAATGACAGCCTTCCAGTATGCAAAATTATTTGACTCTTTTGCTGGTGTATTATGGCTAATCATTGCTTTTTCCTACTTTTGTGGCAATTATTAAATGAAATATCACGGTGAGTGCGAACCCAAACATTAAAACTTATCGAATTTAGGGTGTTTCAAATATTATTTACGGATAAAATATTAACAGAAGTAATATAAATTCAAAAAATGGACACAGTATTAAGCGGCATCAGGTCAACCGGAAACCTTCATCTAGGAAATTATTTTGGTGCAGTTACCAATTTTGTAAAAATGCAGCATGAGAATAATTGTTACTTTTTCATTGCTGATTATCATTCCCTCACCACGCATCCAAATCCTGATGATCTTCATGGAAATGTTAGAAAGGTTTTATCGGAATATCTTGCGGCAGGTATTGACCCTGAAGTAGCTACCATTTATGTGCAAAGTGATGTTCCCGAAATACCAGAGCTTTACCTTTTGCTCAACATGAATGCATATATTGGCGAACTTGAACGCACCACCACCTTTAAAGAAAAAATAAGAAAACAGCCGGATAACATAAATGCCGGACTGCTCACCTATGCTGTACTTATGGCTGCGGATATTCTTATTCACCGCTCACATAAAGTACCCGTAGGCAAGGATCAGGAACAGCACCTTGAAATGACACGCAATTTCGCCAAACGATTTAACAATATGTATAAAACTGATTTTTTTCCTGAACCAGAGGCGTATAACTTTGGCAATAAGCTGGTGAAGATCCCCGGTCTTGATGGCTCAGGAAAAATGGGAAAAAGTGAAGGCAATGCCATTTATTTGGTTGATGATCCTAAGGTGATAAGAAAAAAAGTAATGCGTGCCGTTACTGATAGCGGTCCCTCTGCGCCCGGAGAGGAAATGTCTGAACCAATCCGGAATCTTTTTACCATTATGGAAGTAGTGAGCACGCCGGACACTATAGAATATTTTAATGATAAATATAACACTGCAGAAATCCGGTATGGAGACCTAAAAAAGCAACTTGCGGAGGATATCATCAACTTTACCAGTCCACTAAGGGAAAAAATACTGGATATTCATGAGAATACCGATTACCTGAAAGCAGTAGCCAAACGTGGGGCGGAGAAAGCCAGAGAAAGTGCATCCAAAACTATACAGCAGGTAAGAGAAATTATTGGATTTCGCCCCTTTTAGCCAGTAAAACCAAAAATAATGAAAGCATGTTTACTAAAGGAATACGGGAAAATAGAAGTAGTGGAACGGGAAATTCCTGTGCCTGACCCTAATGAAGTATTGGTTAAAGTCGATTATGCAAGCATTTGCGGCAGTGACCAGCATCTTTTTAAAGGAGATTTTCATCCTCGAACCAATCTACCTTTTATTCCAGGACATGAATTTGCCGGACATGTGGAAAAAACCGGAAACGAAATTAAAAATTTTTCAGTAGGCGATCATGTGGCGGTAGATCCCATTATTTGGTGTGGGGAATGTGCCGCCTGTAAACAGGAACACTACCCTGCCTGCACCAGTTTGAAATTACTGGGAATTGATATGGATGGCGGATTTTCTGAGTATATTGTGGTTAAGGAAGATATGCTGTACAAAGTTCCCAGTCATGTGCCGCTTTCGCATGCTGCATTGGTGGAAGTATTGTCCATTGGTTTTCATGCAAACAACCGGGCTGCCACCAAACAGGGTGATACGATGGCCATATTTGGTGCCGGAAAAGTGGGGCAATCCATCTTACAGGCAGTAAAAACGCGTACTTCGGGCCTTATTTTTCTCATTGATGTGCTTGATGAACGTTTGGAAATGGCCAAAAAAGCTTTTTCGGATGTTGTTACCATAAATGCCGTAAAAGAGAATCCTGCAGAGTTTATTCAAAAGCACACCCATGGCAGGGGAGTTGATGTTGCATTTGAAGCCGTGGGTCATGCCCGGGAAATCCCCGAAAGGAATCATCCTGTAAGGGATGCGATAAAAAGTATCCGTGGCGCTGGTACAGTTTGTGTTTTGGGTCTGGGTGAAGAAGATGTACCCTTGCTGATGAAAGAATTAATTTGGAAGGAAGCCAGAATTGTTGCTTCCAGAGTAAGTCACGGTGAATTTGCTGAAGCTATTGCGGCAATGGATCAGCAAAAAATTAAACCAGAACATCTTATTACAGAAATTATTTCTCCTGAACAGATACAGCTTGCCTTTGAAAAACTTGAGGAGCACCCGGAAGATTACCTGAAGATTCTTGTTAAATTTTAAAAGGTTAAAGCGGGTTATACAGCAGAGTTATTGGAATAAAGGGATAACTTCCCCGATTTTAGGGTCACTATACTCTCCGGAGTGGAGCCTGTAGATGGCGCTGCAATTCCATCAGTAAAATACTTTTCCCCCGTGAAAACGCGTGCTTCATCCCACAAATTATCATTGAGAAATGAATTCAGCAATTGACGGCCTCCCTCTACAAAAAGAGAGGTAATGTTCATGTTAAACAATATCTTGGTTACCTGCGACAGCACCGTTCTTTCCTTGTCAATTTTAATGTAGGTTAGATTGTGTAACGAAGGCACATCATGGTAAGTAAAAACAATGGTGGGTACTGACTGGTCAAATAAATGGAGTGATTTGGGCAGACGTTTATTTAAATCGAGGGTTATCCTTACAGGATGATTGCCTACCCATTCGCGCACATTCAGGCGTGGATTATCTTTCAAAGCTGTTTCTGTTCCTACCATAATGGCCATTTCCCGTGTTCTCCATTTATGCACCAGTAAACGTGCTGCTTCGCCGGTTATCCAGGTGGGTTGGGCCGGACTGTTGGAATTTCTGATGATATCAATAAATCCATCCATGGTCTGGGCCCATTTTAAAATAATGAAAGGACGGCGTTTTTCCTGGAAAGTGTTAAAACGCCTGTTTAGCATGCGGCATTCCTGCTGCAGAACTCCGGTGGTAACCTCACACCCTCCTTGTTGTAATATTTTTATTCCCTTACCAGAAACCAAAGGGTTTGGATCTACCTGCCCGATAACCACACGCCCAAATTTATGTGAAACAATTAAATTGGCGCAGGGTGGGGTTTTTCCATAATGGGCACAAGGCTCAAGGTTAACATACATGGTTGAATCTTTCAGCAGTTTTTTATCTTTTACTTTATCTATAGCATTTACCTCAGCATGTGCTTCTCCATAAGCCCGGTGAAATCCTTCTCCTATAATTTTGCCATTTTGCACAATTACAGCGCCTACCATAGGATTTGGCAACGCATAGGGCTGCCCCTGCCGGGCAATTTCAAGGCAACGGTACATGTAATAAATATCCTTCTCTTTCCTGTTTGTCAATGCAACGCCAATTTTTATAATTTTACAAATTAAAATAGATACTTTGAAAAACCATTTCAACACTATTGAGGAAGCGCTGATTTTTATTAAGCATACATTAGCCACTGAATATTCACCGCAGGAGATACAGAGCCTTTCACGCCTGCTTCTGGAGCATGTTTTAAATAAAAACATTGCTGCCATCAGAGCCCATGCCGGGGCAAAGTTATCTAATTCTGAGATTAATCGGATACAAAATGGTACTTTTGAACTGCTTCATCACAAACCTTTGCAGCACATTACAGGGTTTACTACCTTTTATAATCTTGAGATAGAAACTACTGCAGATGCTTTAATTCCCAGGCCAGAAACTGAAGAACTCGTGTCATGGGTGTTAAGTGAGTTGCCACAGGTTAGCAATAGCAGACTGTTAGATGTAGGGACCGGCACCGGGTGTATTGCCATTGCTTTGTCTAAAGAAAGACCGGATGCCGAAGTTTTTGCAATGGATGTTTCAGATAAAGCACTAAAACTTGCCCGGTTAAATGCCGGGATAAATGAAGCAAATGTTTCTTTTATTAAAAAAAATGTTTTGGATGCTGAAGAAAAAATTGAGGGAGCGTTTGACAGAATAATCTCCAATCCTCCTTACATTCCAATTTCAGAAAAATGGGATTTGCCTGAGAATGTGAGAAATTTTGAACCTGAACTGGCTTTATTTGTGCCAGATGCAGATCCACTGCTTTTTTACAGGAGTATTGAACAGAATTTAAAAATAAACCTGAAAAAGCACGGCTCATTTTACTTTGAAATACACGAAAATTTCGAAACAGAAATAAACAGCTATTTTTTAGAAAAAGGCTATAAGGTTACCTTAAAAAAGGATATTAACGGAAAAGCAAGAATGGTAAAAGCACAAAAATTATAAAGACATAAAAGCTTCCCAAAACTCTTCAGGCGCATTTGCTGCTTCTGGAAATATTTCTTTATATTTTTTCTTAAGATGATTCTGTACCTGTTGCATTTTTTGGGCAATAGCATTTAATTGTTTATCGGCATCATAGCTGCTGCTTTTTGCAGAAATTCCGTCATTGATAAGTCTTTCACATTCGCGCATTTCGTGTTCCAGATTTGCAATACTCATCTCTTCTTTCTGTAGCATAGTAGTAATATTATTATTTGTTTGACCTGATATGTGGTGAAATAATTTGTTTCTTCATGTACATAAAACCGTTTGAAAAGGTTTCAAAATATTTAATAAACATTGACATAGAATCAGGTATAATGATATATGTTATGTTTATCTACAGATGACTAAAAAATTAGAATGGTTGCTTCATATTTTTTCATTATTTTTGAATGAAGGAAAAAAGCAATACAGTTTACGGGTTTATCCTTTGATCCTGAAAGGTTTCAAAGGAATTTTTCACACATCAAATATTTTATTCGTGGATACAATTACAGATAAGATACCCGCTGAATTGATAGATTTTGTGTTGGTAACAATTTTTTCTTTAATCATTGGCCTATCACAGCGAAAATTATATAAAGAGAAAGAACATAATGCCACTTTTGGCACTGACCGTACCTTCACTTTTGTGGGTATTTTAAGTTTTATTCTCTACCAGGCAGGCCACAATCTTGTATTGTATATGGGCGGTGGATTAATCTTTGGATCACTCCTTATCATCAATTATTTTCATAAAATTAAAAAGATAGGAACTTTTGGCACCACAAGCATTATCATCGGCCTCATCACCTATTCACTTCCGGTACTTATTGATACGCAACCTTTGTGGCTGTTTTTACTGGTAGTAGTAATTATTCTTATTTTAACCGAATTAAAAAGTACTTTATTTAAATTCAGCAATCGCTTTAATGAAGATGAATTTTTAACCTTAGGTAAGTTCATTATTATTGCCGGGGTAATTTTGCCTATTCTCCCGGACGAACCCATTGTTGATTTTGTTGAGGTTACCCCTCATAAAATATGGCTGGCTGTAGTGGTAATTTCCTCCATTTCATATTTTAGTTACCTGGTGAGGAAATTCCTTTTTAATAATTCCGGTGTTTTGGTTACAGGGGTATTGGGAGGTTTATACAGCAGTACAGCAGCTACTTTTGTACTTGCAAGAAAAAGTAAGTCAGAAGAAGAGCCCAGAAAGATTTATGCTGCCGCAATGATCCTGGCCAGCGCAATGATGTATGTACGCATCTTAATCTTACTATATATTTTCAACAAAGAATTATTTTCATCATTGTTGTGGCCATTTGTAATTCTGATAGTTGTTTCTCTGGGCATCGGGGTTGTAATGATATTTCTGAATAAAGAAGAGCTAAAAGATAATAAGGTTGCCATAGAGCAGGAAAACAACCCACTCGAATTTAAAGTAGCTATCTTATTTACACTTCTATACGTATTTTTCACGTTTGCCACCCATTATACTTTAGAATATTTTGGAACATCAGGTTTAAAGGTGCTCTCATTTATTGTTGGGGTTACAGATATTGATCCGTTCTTGCTTAATCTTTTTCAGGGTACATACGACGTTGCTCTCAGGGTTTTAGCTATTGCCACCCTGCAGGCCATTATCAGCAATAATATTTTAAAAATGGTTTACGGATTATGGCTCACACATAAAAGGCTAAGGAAGAGTCTTCTTATTTCATTCGGTATTCTGATTGTAGCTAACATTATTGTAGCATTGGTATTTTATGCATTTTGATGGTAAAAATTTACCCGCGGTAACAACATGCTATTCTTTGCTGATTATTCCTTATTTTTGAGGGAAATTACTGACTCTATTCTTAAATGGTTAAAAAATTTGATTTTTTGGTTATTGGCTCTGGTTTGGGCGGACTCAGTTATGCACTTAAGGTAGCCGCGCATGGAAAGGTGTGTATTTTATCAAAAACTGAGCTGCAGGAGACAAATACGAATTATGCACAGGGGGGAATAGCTGCCGTAACACATGAGCCCGACAGTTACGAGAAACATGTTAAAGATACACTTATTGCGGGCGACGGACTCTGCAAGGATGATGTTGTGCATATGGTCGTTTCAGAGGCTCCTAAACAGATTAATGAATTATTGGATTGGGGAGCGGAATTTGACCGCAAAGCCAATGGTGAATTTGATCTGGCACGTGAGGGAGGCCATACCGAACACCGTATTTTACACCATAAAGACAATACAGGTCATGAAATTCAGCGCGCATTATCAGCGCAGGTAAAACAGCATCCAAACATTGAAATTCTGGAGCATCACTTTGCCATTGAACTAATTACACAGCACCA
>JBEPYD010000074.1:0-12546 GCA_041641575.1 Bacteroidales bacterium | reverse complement strand
CATCATATTCAGGAAACTCTTCCCGTGCCACCGGCGAAGCTGAATAAACAGAGGCCCCATTTTCGCTTACGATAAATACACTCATGTCGCGGGAGAACTTCATGTTTCGTATGAACTGTTCCGTTTCCCGTCCTGCAGTGCCATTGCCTATGGCTATAGCCTCAATCTTATAAGCACTAACCAGTGAACTGATTTTTTTTGAAGCATTTTTGGATTCTTTTTGTGGTGGATGCGGATAAATGGTTTCGTTATGTTTGAGGTTCCCCTGCGCATCAAGACATACTACTTTGCAGCCGGTTCTAAAGCCGGGGTCAATAGCCAGTACATTTCGCTGTCCCAGGGGCGAAGCCAGCAGCAGTTGCTTCAGGTTTTCGGCAAAAACCCTTATGGCTTCCTCATCGGATTTTTCCTTGTAAATGGCTTTAAATTCCGTTTCTAATGATGGCGCTAACAAACGTTTATATCCATCGCTTACTGCCATAAATACCTGCCGGGAGATGTCAAAATCACCTTTAATGAATAAATTTTCAAGTATTTCAAGCGCTTTTTCCGGTTCCGGCGCAAGGGAGACTTTAAGAAAGCCTTCTTCCTCACCACGTCGTATTGCCAGATACCTGTGACTGGGGCATTTGCGAAGCAATTCCCGGTGCTCAAAATAATTCTTATATTTTTCCCCTTCTTCTTCTTTATTTTTTGCCACCTTCGCTTCTATAAAGGCTTCTTTCTCAAACAGGTTTCTTAATAATGTGCGGGCACGCCGGTTTTCATTTACCCACTCTGCAATAATATCACGCGCTCCCTGCAGTGCATCTTCTGCAGAGACAACATTTTCATTTAGAAATTCCTTCGCCCTGGAGATAATATTTAGTTCCCGTTGCGCCATCAGAATACGCGCAAGGGGTTCTAATCCATTTTCTTTTGCAACAGATGCGCGGGTTTTTCTTTTCGGCTTGTATGGCAAATATAGATCTTCCAACTCCACTAGTGTGGTAGCATCTTCAAGCTTATTTTTTAATTCTTCGGAAAGCTTTCCCTGTTCGTGTATGGAAGAAATAATGGAGCTCCGCCTTTTGTCTAGTTCTTTTAATTTTTCTGACCGTTCCTGGATATAACCAACCTGTTCTTCATCCAGGCTACCGGTAACCTCTTTCCTGTATCGACTTATAAATGGTATGGTGGCACCTTCAGCAAGAAGTTTTAATGTATTCGCAGCATATTGTGTATCAATATTAAGCTCCTCTGCAATAAGTTCAGCGTATTTACCCTCTGTAGACATTTCTTAAATTTTTTCCCAAAGATAAAAGAAATTGGCTTTTTTTCCGGTGCAGTTTCCGTACATCATTAAAATAATAACCTACACTGGTAACTTATTTGTGTCAGTCCATAAACTCACATGCCCGTCTCTGGCTCTCTGCCTCTTCCAGATTAGCAATCTGGAAGTCAATAAATCAAGGATTTATAATCATGTAATCAATTGCCTGGCCCGCAAATAATGACGGCATGTGAGAAATATAAACTGCAGAATCCGCCTCAGGCGGATTGAGGATTTAGATTTCGAACAACAACGCAGAAACCGGAGTTTATTGACGGACTAATTGGTTTTGGTATTTGGATAATAATACAGATGAAAGGTTTTCTAAAGCTCAAAAGGCCTAATTCACTTGTGTAAATAAGTGTTTTAATAACAAGTTGACTGAATAAATTAAAACTTTTTCCAGGGGCAAAAATTTAATCTTTGCCTTATATTTGTAATGGATAACCTAAACGATCTCTGTGCCCTGCAATATTCTTATTATCGACGATAATGAACATATTCTTTCTTCATTGAAGATGTTTTTGAAGAATGAATTCTCTGCCATTGAAACCAGCCGTAATCCTAACGAAATTCCCAATCTGATTACGATGAATAGTTTTGAGGTGGTAATGCTTGACATGAATTTTGCTGCCGGCATCAATACCGGGAATGAAGGAATATACTGGCTTAAGCGCATAAAGGAATTAAGGCCGGATACCTGTGTAATTCTTATCACTGCTTATGGCGATATTGATTTGGCGGTGAAGGGAATGAAGAATGGGGCCATGGATTTTATATTAAAACCATGGAATTCAGATGAATTATTGAAAAAGTTGCAAAATGCATGTGCATTTTCCAAAAAAAAGGGTGGACGAACAAAGGAGAAAAATAAAAACAGTGCGCCAAAGCATAGAGAAGATCCTCTGATTGCCAGTTCAGATAGCATGCTGGCCATATTGGAGACGGTACAGAAAGTTTCCGCTACCGATGCAAATATTTTAATTCTTGGCGAAAATGGTACAGGAAAGCAGTTGGTTGCCCGGGAAATTCATAAACGTAGCGCGCGTTACAACAAGCCATTTATTGATGTTGACCTGGGATCCTTATCGCCTACCTTGTTTGAATCTGAAGTATTTGGTCATGTTGCAGGAGCATATACTGATGCACGTGAAGAAAAGCCGGGAAGGTTTGAATTGGCAGAAAAAGGCACCATCTTTCTTGATGAAATCGGAAACCTTGCCCTGCCTCTTCAGTCAAAGCTACTCAGTGTTATTCAGTCAGGGAAAGTGAACAGGGTAGGCTCGTCGGTTAGTATACCCCTGGATGTGAGGTTAATATCCGCCACCAATATGAACCTGATGCAAATGGTGAAGAATCAACAATTTCGTGAAGATCTGCTGTACCGTATCAATACCATTCAAATTACGATACCGCCATTACGCGAAAGGTTGTCGGATATTCCTGAATTGGCGCAATATTATCTTGAGAAATTTACAAATCGTTACCAGAAAAAGAATGTTGTAGGATTTGATGCCAAAGCGATGCAATCCCTGATGGAATACCCCTGGCCGGGAAATGTAAGGGAGCTCCTTCATGTAGTTGAGAAGGCTGTAATATTATGTGATACGGATACTATTTCCATTGAGAATTTAAACCTGAAAGCTACAACCAGTGAAACCATGTCAGATCCCTATAACTTAAATCTGATGGAACTTGAGAAAACCGCCATATCCCGCGCACTGCTTAAATATAACCGCAACCTTACACGTGCTGCAAAAGAGTTGGGTATTACAAGAGCTACCTTATATGCAAAAATAGAAAAATATGGCCTTTAACAAATTTAGCCTTATTCTTTTTGCACGTATTATCTTTATTGTGGTTACCGGCCTCGGGCTGGCCTGGCTTTTGCAATTACCCGGGAAAATATTTTCTTCAGTAGGAATTCTGCTTGTTTTATTGCTTCAGATATACGGGCTCATCAGGTATGTGAATAAAACCAATGCTAAACTGGCCAGATTTATCATACAATTGAAGAACCAGGAAACAACAGGGAGATTTTCAGGAACGGAATTAGATTCCACCTTCAGTGGATTAACCAATTCTTTTGATTCTATCATTGAAGACATCAGTTTGAACCGGCGCGATGCTGAAAGTAAACTCGTATTTTATGAAAATATTATACAGAATGTTGCTTCTGGCGTAATAGCCCTGAATGAAAAAAATCAGGTGGTATTGTTTAATACGGCTGCTGTGAAACTTTTGAATATTGACCCACCTGTTACTTTTTCAAAAATGCAGGCAGAATTCCCTGCACTCTTAAAAGAGCTGTCGCAAATGAATCCCGGAGAGGCTAAGTTACTCCTGGCAGAGGTTCAACATGATCTTGTTCAGTTCTCCTTTCGCTTAAACGAATACATCTTGCCCGGGGAGCATATACGGCTTTACTCTTTTCAGAATATTAAAGCTGAGCTTGACGATAAGGAACTGGACAGCTGGCAAAAACTGATACGTGTTCTGGCTCATGAGATTATGAATTCAATTACACCAGTGAGTACGCTTACAGGTGTGATTAAAAACACAGTCTCTACTCCCGGGAATTCCTTAAAACCCATTGATTCCTTTACCCATGGGCAAATAAAAGAGATATATGAAACTACGCAAATGATTGAATTACGCGTAAACGATATCTTTAATTTTGTACAAAATTACCGAAGCCTTACATCCTTACCTACACCCACCCTTAAAACCATACAAATAAACAAGCTGTTTGAAAAGATGAGCAATGCTTACTTTGTCAGCGACTCAATGATCAAAACAGAGATAAAAGTGCAACCGACTGATTTAACACTTTTAGCCGATGAAAAATTGCTTGTCCGTATGCTTGATAATCTCATTGTGAATGCCATACATGCTTTGCAGGATATTTCTGAACCGCGCATACATCTGAAAGCATTTAAGGCAAAGGAACGTGTGAATATAGAAGTAATTGATAATGGATGTGGCATTCCTGCAGATATCAAAGATAAAATTTACATTCCCTTCTTTACCACTAAAGATAATGGTACTGGTATCGGCCTTGCTTTAATTAAACAAATTATGCGGTTGCATAGTGGTGAAATATCTGTGCAGTCTGAGCCCGGCAGGGGTACGGCTTTCACATTGATTTTTTAGCGCGTATGCGAAATATGATCTGCATTTTTTTGAAGTGGTATATTCTTTATTGATTCTTACAAAGAGCAATAACCATATTTTCTTTTGTACATCATCAATTTCTTAATCCTAAGGAAAAAATATATCTTTGCCACCATCAATTGCTGCAAAAGCCGATTCGCTAATGGATTTACCTTTCAAGAAGAATTGCCCCATAAATTCAAGAAAATTATAAATTTACCAATCTAAAATATAAATTTTGATGAAACTGGGGCAGACTAAATTTTTATTGTAGATTATTTTTTTTT
The DNA here is from genome assembly GCA_041641575.1 of Bacteroidales bacterium. GTDB lineage: Bacteria > Bacteroidota > Bacteroidia > Bacteroidales > JBEPYD01 > JBEPYD01. The sequence goes on along the minus strand of JBEPYD010000074.1, from coordinate 7,794 downwards.
ATAAATTCAAATATGAAAACAAAAAGACAAATACTAATTCTATTCTTTTTTATAGGTGCTATTATTCTGCATCATTTTTTCGGCTACATTGGACATTTTGGTTATGATGATTTACATTATGCAAAATTGGCACATGATTTTAAAAATGGTGTTATTGATTTCAATGACCATTTCTCTTTTCGTTCAACTATAATAGCTTTTACAGCATTATCTTATTCAATATTCGGCGTTTCTGATTTCGCTTCATCTTTTCCCTCAATCATTATATCAATAATAATTTTATTGATTGTCTATAAAATACTTTCGGTAAAAGGAAATAAAGCACTTATTATTGGTTTAGCATTAACAACTTTCTCAAACTGGTTTATTTTTTATTCTGATAAATTAATGCCTGATATTTATATTGTACTATCAGTCATAGGTAGTTTATATGTTATTCATGAATACAGGTATCGAGATATAAATAATAATGTACTTGCATTTTCTTTATTATTAGGCTTTTCTCTGTTGTTTGGCTTTTTGTCTAAAGGAACTATTGTGCTCATTGTTCCGCTTTTGCTATATTATTTCATTTTAGATATTATTAGAAAGCAGCATATTAAGTTTTGGATATACACTATTCTATGTGGTGTTGCTATGCTTTCTATTTATTTTTTTATTATTTGGCTTCTTACTGGCGATTTTTTAAAACGATTTGACTCCATATCGAGTAACAGTTATTTAAACCTCTGTAGTTATGATAAACAATCATTTCAAATTTTAATCAAGAGAATTGCATACCAATTCTTCCATATGATAATTTATCAGGGAATGGCTACCGGGTTTATTTTTGTTTTAGCTTATTTATTAAGTAGTAAGTCATTTCGTGTTTTTAAATTAGAAGATTCATTTTCCTTCTGGATAACCTCATCTTTTATATTATTATTATCTTCAAATTTCATGTCTATATCATTGACCTCATATTCTCCTATGTGTCTTGATATCAGACATTACCTTTTTATGGTTCCTGTTGTTTCAATATCTGCATCATCTGTTATTGTAAATTTTATTGAGAGAAAAGATTTAAAAATTCAAATAATTGTAATCTTGGCTGTTATAGCTGTGGTTGCTTATTTTTCTCAAGGAAATAGTTTCTTACACCTTTACTTACCATTATTCATACTGTTTTTATGCTATCTTTTCATTAAAAGCAATCCCAGAAATCAAAATGTATTTATTATTTTGCTGATAATAATTTTATCTATTCGTCTTATTTCAATGTTTAATTATGCGCAAAAAATTGAATACAGGCAGCAAAAGCAAATTTTCAAAACACAAATATTAGAAAATAATGATAGTAGTGTAATTATTACAAATGATGTTCAGAAACGATTAGGAAATTATTACAATGATTTCAGGGATGACGGAAATATTAATATTCTCGAATATGAAGAATTTAATTACGATTCAACAGATAATCGGAAGTATCTGTTATTTAAAAATTGGTATACAAGATATTTATCAAATTTGGAGGTTCATGATTTACCCTATTATGCCCAAAATGTTACTTCTGAAAATGAGTTGCTTTATCAAAATGAAGATTTAAACATTGCTGTTTATCAGATGCATAACTTTACAATTCCTGAGAAAAATGGTAAAACATTGTTACATTCAATAAATAATTTTGAGGAAAACATACCATTCTGGAATCAAACAAGTGACAACATTTCTGATGAGGTTAAGTACGAAGGGAATTTTTCATATAGAGTATCTGAATTTTCATCAACCTTTGAGTTTAATACAGATACTTTAGACTTAGATAATGTCAGCCAATTATATATTAAATCTAGTGCTTATTGTTATTTCACCGAAAGAACTGATGCCAAACTTATAATTTCCATTGAAAATGAAGAGGGTGTTTATATGTGGGAAGATATAGAAGTTAATAAATATATAAAAGCATTTTCAAATTGGTGGTTGATAAAACATGAACTAAATGTCAGCAAAAGTGCTCTTAAAGAGAATTCTAAAATTAAGGTATACTTATGGAACGTTGCTAAACAAGAGGCTTATGTGGATAATTTTCAGGTTGAAATAATTGGTTACCTGAATTAGTTATAAAAAACATTGTTGCTAGTATTGGTTGCATTATAGCCATTTAAAAAAAATAAAAAGGAGGAAAACTTATATGCTTTCCTCCCTCTCTGAATTTTATAATCTGCAACATTAGCTTACCCTAAGCTTAGCCGTTTTCACCGGTGCAGCGCCCAAATCCTGGGCTCTTGGCACTGGGCTGGTTCCACCAACATGAATTATAAATTCACCTTTGTCGAGAATGCTTTCCCCGTTCATGTCTACTACTTTTAGCATGTCAGGCGTAATTTCAAAAGAGACTTCTTTTGATTCTCCTTTTGCAAGGCTGATGCGTTTAATGCCTTTAAGGGAGAACAGTGGAACCCTGAAAGGAGCATCTGTATCGGTAATGTATAATTGAACTACCTCATCAGCATCATATTCTCCTTCATTGGTAACAGTTACCATAAGGGTAACCGTTTCATCAGCGCCTGCAGTTTCTTTATCAAGGGCCACATCACTGTAGCTGAAAGAAGTATAGCTCATACCAAAACCAAAAGGAAATAAGGGCTCTTTTGTCATATACCGGTATGTGCGGCCTGTCATGTCATAATCTTCAAATGGCGGCAGTTGATCTACAGATTTGGGAAATGTAATGGGCAGTCTGCCTGAAGGAATGGCGTCACCAAACAGGATGTCGGCTACGGCATTTCCTCCTTCTTCTCCGGGATACCAGGCAAATAACAGGGCATCAGAGATTTCATGTACTTCCTGCAAATTCATGGGACTTCCTCCGGTAATAATGGTAACCAGTTTGCCGTCATATCCTTCGCGAAGACCTTTCAGAAATTCAACCTGGTGCTGTGGAATAGACATATCCGGACGGTCTCCTTTGGTTGGGGAGGCAATGGCTTCCCCTTCCTCGCCTTCCATAATAGGAGCAATTCCCATCACAGCAATGATAACATCGCTTTCCTGAGCATCAGAAGTTGTCCAGTCTATCGGGTTTATATTTTCCCTGTCAAGCAGAAATCCTTTTTTGTATTGCAGGAAATTTCCTGGCGTTACTTTCCTGGAAATCCCCTCCAGTATAGTAGTTTGATTTCCGGATACACCATAATAGTTGCCCAGCAAAATATCCGCGTCATTGGCATTGGGGCCGGTGACAAATATGGATGGCGTGTTTTTATCCAGCGGAAGGGTGTTTTCTTTATTTTTTAGCAGCACCAGCGATTTTTGTCCTGCTTCACGTGCCAGGTTCTGGTGTTCCTCTGAGTTTATCACATCAATGGAAATGTCTTCATAAGGATTCAGCCCCGGAGGATCAAATAAACCCAACTCAAAACGTGTGCGTAGCAATACGGCAAGGCTGGCATCTATATCTTCTTCAGTAATCAATCCTTCTTCCACGGCTTCCAGTAAATGCGGATCATAAATACTCCCGCAATTAAGATTTACACCACCTTTAAGCGCATAAGCCGCGCTTTGTGCAGGTGTTTCCTTAAAGCCATGGGTGGTATGGATATCTACCAGTGCCCAGCAGTCAGAAACCACATGGCCTTGAAAATTCCAGTCTTCCCGAAGAATTTCTGTCAGCAATTTGGGGCTGCCACAGCAGGGTTCACCATTGGTTCGGTTATAGGCACACATTACGGCCTCTACATTGGCTTCTTTTACCAGTGCCTCAAAGGCCGGTAGATATGTTTCATACATGTCTTTCAGTGATGATACTGCATTGAATTCATGCCGTAAGGCTTCCGGACCACTGTGCACCACGTAATGTTTGGCACAGGCAGCAGCTTTTAAATAATCAGGATTGTCTCCCTGAAGTCCCTTTACAAAATTTACGCCCAAACGGCTCATCAGGTAAGGATCTTCCCCATAAGTTTCCTGACCGCGTCCCCAACGGGGATCACGGAAAATATTTACATTCGGTGTCCAGAATGTAAGTCCGCCATACTGCAGGCGGTTACCTTTTTCAACGGCTGCATGGTGAAAGGCCCGAGCCTCATCTGAAATGGCAGTAGAAATACGGTAAAGGAGGTCTTCATCAAAAGATGAAGCCATACCTATGGCCTGTGGGAAAACAGTGGCTCGGCCGGCGCGTGCATGACCATGCAGGCTTTCATTCCACCAATTATAAGCAGGGACGCCTAAACGCTCTATCGCGGGGCTGCTGTGCATCATCTGGCTTACTTTTTCTTCCAGCGACATGCGGGAGAGTAAATCATTAATTCTTTCATCATGAGATAATTCCGGATCCTGATACGGAAACTCATAGGATTGTTCTCCAGTGGTTGATTTATCTGTTGAAGCAGTTTCTTTTTCTGATCCCTGCTGGCATGAGGTTATTGCGAAAGCTACAAGCAGTACCAATAGTTGAATTGTTTTTTTTACCATAGTTTTTTTCATTATTTATTTAGTGGTCTTTTAATGCCCTGCCTGGTTCAAGAGAAGAATCAGGTAGCGAATCAAAATAAATTTCCTCTCAAATATAAGAAGATTAACTTTATTTTTCCCAAAAAGTGATACTTCGAGGAGCTTAAACTCTGCCTGTTTTTACTGCTGATGTAATAATAGTTATTGTTTTTATTACATTAAGTATTGCCGCATTTTTGCACATAGATTTGATTTCCATTTCTCATAAATTTCATAAACCTACACTAAGCTTATTTTTTTTATAAATTATTGTTACAGATTTGATGAAGATATTATTTTTAAATAAGATGTTATTTTATGTGGTTTAAAATCAAATTGTTATCATTTAATGTTTAATAAAAATTAAAAAACGTTAAACAAAATATATTTTTCTGCTGTTTATGAATTAAATATTTTGCTTTTCAATTGAATAATCAAATGATTTAAATTATAGCAGATAAACAATGGAAAAAACAAACGGATATCACCAGAAAAACGGGAACGGGCATATGGTTGCAGATATGATTGGCGATGAACATGCCATCACCAATGCTGAAACACCTATGCGTTATGATGCGTTTTTAACTTCAGACAGCGAGAAAATGAGCATTATTGAGCATCATTTTAAAAAGATAATGGAAACCCTGGGACTTGATCTTAACGATGAAAGTTTAAATGGAACGCCCTACCGCGTGGCCAAGATGTTTGTGAACGAAATTTTTACAGGGTTACAGCCTGATCAAAAACCGCGTATGATGGTTTTTGACAACAATTTCAAATACGGTCAGATGTTGGTAGAGAAAAATATTGCTGTGAACTCAACTTGTGAACACCATTTTTTGCCTATCTATGGCAAAGCTCATGTGGCTTATGTTTCATCGGGAAAAGTTATTGGATTGAGCAAGTTAAACCGAATAGTGGATTACTTTTCCAGGCGGCCACAGGTGCAGGAGCGGTTAACCCGTCAGATTGCGGAAGAACTCAAAACAGTGTTAAATACAGAAGATGTGGCTGTGGTTATTGAAGCAAAACACATGTGTGTGATGCACCGGGGTATTAAAGACCAGGGAAGTTCTACAGTAACAGCAGAATATGGTGGTAGTTTTAAAAATACACATACACGCCAGGAGTTTCTTCAGTTTACCGGCACAGATTTAAACAGAAATACCTGACCTCTTTTTCATTTTCCATATATACAGCTTTGAATAAGCTGCCCTTTCAAAAATCAGGGGCTGTCGGAAATGGCAGCCTCTTTTTTCTTTTTGGTAATATCCATGGCCTGTTAGTTGCCAGAAGTTTCCAGCAGGATTGAAATTTAAAATGACAAATATCATCACTTCAAATGTTCCTTATCACCTTTATAGATTAATGATAGTGCCGCTGTTTATTTATTTTTGTTTGTTGTAGGTGGAATATCAATCAAAATAACTGAATTTTAATGTCATACAGAAATTTCTGTCTTTTTCTCCTGAAGTTTATAGCGATTATTTTATTTGTAATTACAATGGCAATGACTTTCTCATGTACTGAAACAGAGAAAAGTGAAAATATGCCATTGCCAGACTATAAAGATTATCAGCAGAATATTTACAGTATGCTCGATACAGTGGTACAAAACAGAAAGGAAAAACTTATTGCTTACCTTGAAGAAACCCGGCAAAAAGCCGAAGCTATCAGGAATGATGACCTTATGATTTCTTTTTTTAAAGCAAAAAAGGATTATTACCAGATTAGGCAGGAGATGCATATACCTGCATCCATAGTTGCTGACATTCAGGAGTTGAAGAAATCCGTACAGCAACATTATGTGCATGAATACATGAATTTTTATGATATTCTGTTTATAAATCCGGATGGTGATATATTTTACACCATCAAGCAGGAAGAAGATTATCATAAAAATATATTTCGGGATAAAACACTGGCGGGAACAGCGCTTTCAGAGAAGATGCAATCGTTGCCTGCAAAATCATTTGTTGATTTTCAATTTTACCAGGTTTCCGGCGAGCCTTCCGCTTTTTTTATTGTTCCTGTACTCGAGGATGATAATATTACCGGATGGATTGCATTGCAGTTTGTGATAACAAAAATAAACTCGCTCTTTGCTCATGACAATAAAATTGGGGCTACCGGAGAAGTGTTTTTGGTGAATAAAGATCATTTTATGCTTACTGATTCAAGGTTTAAAGCACATTCAACCATACTTCGGCAAAAGTTGAGCGATGAGAATATCAGTAGTAAATTCCAGGAGAAAAAAGGACATAAAGTAGTTGTTGATTACCGAAATAACCGCGCCCTAAGTTCATTCGAGGTTTTTCATTTTCTCAACAGTGAATGGCTTATAATTGCCAAAATAAATAAGGAGGAGATACTTACCCGATATTTTAAGACATATGCAGATACTTTATATAGTTACCTTGATGCTGCCGTTCCCCAGGCGCCATCAGGTGAAAATGTTGTGTTTTCTGATGACAGCTTCAATCGTCAGGCTGATATTGATGAAGTTGTTCGTTCCGAAAATTCACCAATTAAAACCATTGGCGTTTCAGAATGCACAGCAGTTTTAATACAGTATCCCGGAAGGTTTAGTTATCTGGCCCATATCAGTCCTTACGACGAAATATATGGGCAGCATAGTACGGATATCATGGGGGAACTGCTTAGAAAGATCAATTATCTTGAAATAAAAGATATTGAAAAATCCCAACTTCAGATTACCATTATAAGCCCCCACCAAAAGGCATGGCAGCAAATAGTGAATAAATTAATGGCAGAAGGAATTTTTCTTTCCCAAATAACCCTGGTTCATAAAAAAGATGCATGGTTTGCCAATATTTTCCATACCCCTGAAAATAATGAAACCCTGGTGGAGTGGCAAATGCCCGATAAAACAGTGTGTTATTCACAATTAACCCCTGAATTGTTTCCAAGCCTGGGAAGTATCTTGCATCAGAGGTTTTCTGCCAGATAATCAAAATACCACGGAAATTAAAATGATTTTTTAAAACTTTGGTTCTTCCACGAATTTAATGGTAACTTGCAATTTGTTTATATATAGTTGAAATAAAGTTTAACATAGTTTATATGTTGTTTTTTGGATTTCAGAAGCTGGAAATTTATCAGCTTTCAAAAGAGTTGGTAAAGGATATTTATAAGTAAAGAAGTTCTTTTCCCCCAGATGAAAAGTAGGCTTTAGTACAGTAAATAAATAAAGCAGCAGTTTCAGTTGCCTCTAATATTGCAGAAGGAACAAGCAGGAATGGTTACCAGGAGAAAATACATTTATGGGGTATCCGATCAAAACCCGTGATATGAATAAGATAA
>JBEPYD010000073.1:0-12722 GCA_041641575.1 Bacteroidales bacterium | reverse complement strand
ATCAACAGCGCGAAGCTTCATTTCCTCTTCTGCGGGGGTAGTTCCTTGAGCTACAGTGTCCGCAACATTAATTTGCATTAATACCCATGTAAAAATCATGTTCTATTTGTTTGAGTTTTTGTAAAAACGATTAATTCATATAATTATTTTTTCATCCCGGGTAAAGTATATTTCTAAACCAGCACAAAAGTAATGATTTCAGGAAATTTTGCAGACCCTGAATACGACTTCAAAAAGATAAAATAATAGAAAAACATGTTTGGAATTATTCCTTGAGGCCAATATTCTCATTATCCCCCTCTCTTTTTTCAGCCGGATACATGAATCCAAAATATCTTCTCCACAGTTCTGGTATGGTGTTAAACTCTTCGCGATAGAACAATCCCACCCCCTGAGTATATGGAGAGTCTTCAATAAGCAGGTTGTCGTTGGCCTTATTGTAAGCTTTAACACGCAGTTTGCCACTCTTATTTAGTTTAACATCTACTATAAAATCTCCTACGATGGCACTGGTTGAAGAGTTTGTTGCAGCTGTAGTTGATTGCTGGTTTCCTCCCATGTCTAAATTACCATTAATGCTAACCCTGTCGTTGAGTAATTGTGTAGAAAGGGCCAGTTCCACTTCATCGGTAAACATTTCATCGCCCGGCCTGTAATTCACACCTACATCAAATTCATTACTTATCTGCGACAACCAGTTACTTAACTGATTACTAAGCATTTCGCTGGTAGTAACGCCCACACCCGCCGATCCAAGGTTACCGGTTGATGAAGGACCAGTGGCGTTCTGATTGGGAAGAAAACTATTAATCACCAGAAGAGAAAGAAACTGTTTGCTCAACTCTTCTTCTGTGGCCATAATACTCCTTACCCGGCTTCGCACCTCTTCTTCTGCAGTTGGCAGGTAGATATCGAACTCTATTTCAGGATTTTCAAGACTTTCAGTCATTTTTAAATGACATTCCACCGGTATTCTTCTGTTGTATTCTTCATCAGGATCAACAAATAGATCATGAATGGAAGTTTTAAGACGGTAAACTGCATTTACATCAATCATGGCATTGGCCGGATCTCCATTCCATTCAACCATGCCGCCCGGCTGCACTGTAAATCGCTTGTTGATTACATTCTGCAGGGTAAACAGATAGTCTCCGCTCTCAATCTGAAAATCGCCAAAGATTTTAAAATCGCCTTTTGATGTGGCTTCCATCTGCAGGTTTCCACTTCCGCGTCCGCGCATAATATCCCCCACTTTTGGATCGAAAATTATTTGCACTTCAGCATCGGGAGTTACCTCAAGATCAAAATTCATTACCAGCAATGAAGAACTTTCTTCATTTTGATTTCTCTTTTGTTGTTTTGCCTGTTCAATACTATCCCTGGCATTGGCCGGATCAACAAAATCAATAAATGTGTACTCACTTACTTCTCCATCCTCGGCCAGCGGTATAAAAAACTGGGTATTGCGTTCAGTTTTGGCTGATATGTTCATTGTTATCTTCTCCGGTGTACCTGAAATCCCCACCAGTGCACTGGCATAGGCAGTTCCGTAAAATGAAGAATTATCGGAGGCCCGGGTATCAAGAAACAGGTAATTGTCGGTGTTAATCTTTAAATCGAAGAAGAAATCACTCAAATGATTATTCCTGATCTCACCAGATACAACTGCTTTATTTGACAGGCGGTCGAAAATATTTACTTCGTTAAAGGTGAAGATATTATCAATAATCTGCACCGGACTGGTGAAAGAATAGCGGGTTTGCAAATAATCTATTCCAAAAGATGTTTTCTGAAACTGCACCTCACCATTGAGTAGCGGCTCAGAAAGTTTCCCATCAATTTTTACTTTGCCGGACGCAAGGCCGTTTAAATCGGCAAAAATATTTTCAACATAAGGTCTGAAAAGGCGCAAATGGAGACGATCTATCTGCAGATCCAGATCAAGATTCTGGTTACGTGGAGTATAAAATCCTGAAAGATTAATCGTTTTAATCTCACCGGTTTGGGTAGAGGCACTTATCAGGATGGCCTCATTTTCATTATTCCAGTTGGCTGATATATTTGACTCACCAAAATTCTCTCCATTAAGGGTTAGGTCATTTATTTTAATTTCAGAGAGAAATCCAGGGTTGTTATAAATATCGGATACTTCGGCTTTACCTGTTGTAACGCCGGTAAAGTAAAGGTTTTTTTTGGCCGTAATCAGGTTTAAATAATTTAAACCAATGTTCTGAAAATCAAACACCAGTTTTTCCTCTGCATTTTTTGATGCGATGCCATCCAGTTTTATATACTGGTCGTTATTGATGATACTGAAATTGTCTATATTAATGGTACTTGTATCTATTTTAATATTGCTGGCCAATATTTTCCAGATAGTATCACCCACAACGATATCTGTAGGAAGTAAAGCAATATTAACAGAAGGGAACTTGCTGCCTGCCAACTCTGAAAATTTTGCCACTGCATTTACGGTACCTTTATATATAATGGAATCCCAATTACTCCAACGAAGCCTTAAATCAACTTCATTATGGGAACCATCGGCGTAAACTGAAAAATTGCCTAATTCAAGTTGATCATTTATAGAAAGAGCATGGCTACCTGATTCTATTGAAAACCGTTCGTCATTAGAAAGGGTGTTTACATACATTTCGCGCCATTCAATATCTTTATAGCTGATTTTGTCTGAAGCCATTTGCAACGAAATACCATCTGAGCGGCTTGGAAAATATTGTCCGGAGATTTCAGTTTCAGGAGCTATTTCAAGTGAAGGCAGAAAGAATTCGGCGAGTTGGTTAAATTTAATAAAATCAATACTGAAAGAAAAACCATTCTCATTAGTAATAATCTGCTTTCGCTCTTTGCTGTATAGAGACGGTAAATACCGGCCAACATAACTATCAAAAGATTCTTTTAAAGTTTTGAAATTATAATTACCTTCTATTTCTGCATTTAGAAACTGGCTTTGAAGTGAAGTTAAGTTTTTTACATTATCGGTAAGGGCCGACAGATTGAAATCATAAATAAGCAATTCTTTGTCGGCACGTTTAAGTTCACCGTGAAGCACTTTTACATCCCCGTTAAAATTATCAAAATCGTTTCCCGCAAAATTTGCAATTACCAATGCTGAGGCTGTGAAGGTAGAATCTTCTGTTAGATTTAAGGGATATAAGTTTGCAAAAGGCATATTGGCGGTAAAATCAAACTCAGGTACTTCTTTATCAAAGTCAAAGCGGCCCATTAAATCCATTTCAACATTCTTGTCCCTTATTTCAATTGATCCATCAAAGGCTCTGTTGGCAAATTCTCCATCAATTTCAATATTAGCATAAGCATACTCTTTCAGTTCCAGCCGGGAAATACCTCCCTTGAGTTTTGCATTTAAATTTTCTATGGAATTACCATTTCCATTTACATTCAACTTCATGCTTAAATTACCAGCAACTTCATTATTACGCAGGAATTTTCCAAGTTTAAAATTAGTGGTGCTAACATTTCCTTTAAAACGTTTTAGTCCTGCAGTATCTGGTTGAATGGCCAAATCAGTGGCAATTCTTCCCAAATCAGTATTAAATCTTCCATAGGTAACAAAATCGTCATAAAACCCGGTGAATTTTCCGTTATATTGAATTAGTGAAAACCGGCTAAGAATATCAGGCAGTTTAATGCTACTGTTCTTAGATGCAAGTGGGAGGGTTATATTTTCAATTTCGCTTTTATCGAAAATTAAGTTATCAATATCAAGGTAAAAAAATGTGTTTTTAATATTTGGCAGGCCATCAAGGTTGAAATCGCCTGTTAATATGGTGTTACGACCTGTTTTAACACTAAGATCACGAAACCTGATATCATTCAGGTGACCGTATAAACGTCCTGATATAGTAATTACAGCATCCATTCCCAAAAGGGTGGGTGAAAACCAGGCCAAATCGTCAAGGTTTATGCGGCTGGTTTCTATATCCCCTCTCAGGTAAACTTTTTTACCAAATTTGCCAGCGCTTAAATCCCTGGTATGATCGAATTTCATCCTGTAATAACCGGCGTCAATCTGACTCTTGGAAGTGCGAATGGAAAGATCTTCAAAATCCATATGGGTTTTACTCACGTTCATATCCGATTGAAGGTTAAGGAGAGCAAACCCACTTTTCTCTTTAAAGCTCATGCGGTCAATAGTGAAAGCCACAGAATCGCTTGTTTTTTTCAGACCTGAAGCCGCTAGATTCAAATCAGATAAAAACATATCGCTAAAGTCTATTCCATATTCCACTTCCAGTTTTTCAGCAGCAGTAAGTGCAAAAGTAGAATTACGAATTTCGATATTCTCAAAAATAAGATCCCATTTTTTTCTCGATGATTTGCTGGAATCTTTTTTGGATTTCAGTGCATCTATGATAAACTGTATGTTAACCTCCTTTGTGGAGTCAAGTATAAAATGGAAATCAGCCTGGTCCAGGCGGAGCAGTCCTAAATTAACTTTACGGGTGTTTGGGTTTAGTTTACGTAACCCGGCGGTAACTTTATTTGTATGCAAAATCACCTCCCCCTGCTGATCTTCAATGGTAACATTTCTTAAAATAACCCTGTTAAAAAGTGAAATATCCACTTCTTCCAGCTCAAAATTGGCATTCAGGCTTCTTGAAGCCTCTCTTGCCACGGTTTTCACCAGGTAAGTCTGAACATGGTTATTCTGAACCAGTATGTAAGCTACGGTTGGCACTGCAAAAATTAGCAGCAACAATACAAACCCTATGTTTCTTAATATTTTAATACCTTTGAAGATTTATTTCTTTAACGCAAAAGAAGTGAATTTAGTTTACATAATCACGCTTTAATAAGTATTATAGCAAAATGAGTACCACAATTTTAGGAATTGAATCATCCTGCGATGATACCTCAGCTGCAGTCATTCAGGACGGGGAATTATTATCAGGGTTTATCGCCAACCAGGATGTTCATGAGAAATATGGTGGAGTGGTTCCGGAATTGGCCTCCCGTGCACATCAAAAAAACATAGTACCTGTTGTAGATCAAGCTATTAAGGAAGCCAACATAAGAAAAGAAAATATTTCTGCAGTAGCCTTTACCCGTGGACCTGGATTGTTGGGTTCACTATTGGTAGGTGTCTCATTTGCCAAAGGCTTTGCACTTTCATTGGATATCCCGTTAATTGAGGTTAATCATCTGGATGCGCATATTCTTTCGCTCTTTATTAAAGAACCCGACAAACCGCTTGTGGCACCTCCCTTCCCCTTCCTTTGCCTGCTGGTTTCGGGCGGGCATACGCAAATCGTTTTGGTAGAGGATTATTTATCAATGAAGGTGATAGGAACTACAATAGACGATGCCGCAGGAGAAGCTTTTGATAAATCAGCAAAACTAATGGACCTGCCCTACCCTGGCGGCCCCTTTATTGACAAACTCGCGCAGGAAGGTAATCCTGAAAAATTCAGTTTTTCCAAACCAAAAATCAGTGATTTTAATTATAGCTTCAGTGGTTTGAAGACTTCCTTTCTTTATTTCCTCCGCGATTCTGTTAAAAATGATTCAAATTTTATTGAGAAAAACAAGGTTGATCTGGCAGCTTCACTTCAAAAAAGTATTATTGATATTCTGCTTGATAAAATGGATAGCGCAGCCACACAGCTGGACATAAAGCATATTGCACTTGCTGGTGGAGTCTCGGCAAATAAGGGATTACGAAAAGCCTTTTTGGATTATGCTGCAAAAACCGGCAGGAATTTATATATTCCGGAATTGAAATTCACCACTGATAATGCTTCCATGATAGCCATTACGGGGTATTATAAATACCAGAAAAAATTATTTTCCGGTCAGGATGTAGCGCCATATGCGCGCATACATGCAAAAAAGAGTTAAGGCCGGAACCAGTCAATACCTTCTTCTGCAACCTTATCAAATTCTGCTTCAAGAAATTCATTCACCCCACGGCAGTATTTAATTACATCAACTGACCATATAATGTATTCATATTTACGTCGCTCCGACCAGGTAATGGGATATTTAATCAGGTCAGTGATGTTGCAGATTTTATCAGCAATTTTAATTTTCTTGGCACTATCTGATAATTTGGCTGCGCCGGATATCTGCAGTTGTTTTCTTTTCATTACAGGCAGCGCCATGTCATCAGAAACCTCTTTAACCAGCCGGGCCACCTTAACACCAAACTCTCTGCGTATATCATCTATAGTTGTTGATGTATCTTCAATGGTATCGTGCAAAACAGCTGCAGAAAGCAGATTCACATCTTTTTCGCCATGGATTTGAAGTGTTCGCGCCACACGCAGCGGGTGGTTTATATAAGGAATTCGCTTCAGACCCTTGCGACGCTGATCCATGTGCTTTTCAGCAGCAAAATCAATTGCTTTTAACAATATATCATCATCAGAAGAGCCCTTCATACTTATTGAATAATGTGTGGCAATAAATAAATATTTTGCAAAGTTACCTAAATATCGTTTATTTGCGACCCCTAACACCAATGGCAAATATGAGGAGAAGAAAAAAATTACCTTTTTTTGAAAAAGTTGTTATTTCAGACGTGGCTACTGAAGGAAAATCCCTTGCACGGATTGATGATATGGTTGTTTTTGCTAAGAAATGTGTACCCGGCGATGTGGTTGATTTGCAAATAATCAAAAAGAAAAAAAACTACCTTGAGGGAATCCCTGTTGCTTTTCATTCATTCTCACAAGAAAGAGCAGAACCATTTTGCAAATATTTTGGCACCTGCGGGGGATGCTCATGGCAGAGCCTTCCGTATGAAAAACAATTGTGGTACAAACAAAAACTTGTATATGAGCAGTTAAAAAGAATAGGAAAAGTTGGTAATGCCTTGATGCTTCCCATTGTGGGGGCAGAAAACAACACTTTTTACCGAAACAAACTTGAATTCACATTTTCCAATAAGCGATGGCTGTATGAAAGTGAAATGGAGGTGCCTGACGCCGAAAAAAACATGAATGCTTTAGGGTTTCATGTGCCCGGCAGGTTTGATAAAGTTCTGGATATTGACACCTGCTATTTACAACCCTCTCCAAGCAATGAAATCAGAAATGCTGTCCGCAAATATGCACTGCAAAATAATCTTTCTTTTTTTGACCTCCGGCAGAATACCGGACTGCTGCGTAATCTTATTGTACGTACCAGCACCACAGGAGAACTTATGGTTGTAGTTGCTTTTCATGATAAAGAAATGCCAGCAATAGAGGGCCTGATGGAATTTTTAAAGACCACTTTCCCTGCCATTTCCTCTCTGCATTACGTAATAAACCAAAAAGCCAATGACACTATTCTTGACCAGGAGATTGTCCTGTACCATGGAAATCCATTTATTTACGAGGAATTAGAAAACCTGAAATTTAAATTAGGACCCAAATCATTTTTCCAAACCAATACTGAGCAGGCTTTAAAGCTTTATCGGTTAACCAGAGAATTTGCAGGACTCAGCGGAGAAGAGACCGTATATGATTTGTATACCGGCACCGGAACCATTGCCTGCTTTATAGCCGGCCTGGCAAAAAAGGTAATAGGAATTGAAAATGTCCCTGAAGCCATAAAAGATGCTGAGGAAAATGCGCAGTATAATCAACTGGATAACATACGCTTCTTTACAGGTGACATGAAAGATATTCTTACACCCGCATTTATAACGGAACAGGGAAAACCTGATGTAATTATTGTAGACCCTCCCCGCGCCGGACTTCACCCCGATGTAGTAAAAACGATACTCGAAGCTGAGGCCCTAAAAGTTGTATATGTAAGCTGCAACCCTGCCACGCAGGCCCGCGACATTTCTTTAATGCTGGATAAATACAACGTGGAAAAGGTTCAACCAGTAGATATGTTCCCCCACACTCACCACGTTGAAAACATAGCCTTACTGGTATTGAAATAGGCGTTTGTTACCAGATATTCACCTCTTTTTCGAGCAAAACATCAAATTTTGCCTGTACACTTTTGACAATGCGGTTTGCCAGGTGAAGCACTGCGTGCCCTGTGGCATTTCCAAGATTTATTAAAACCAGGGGTTGATTTTTATGCACCCCTACATTACCTTCGGAATATCCTTTCCACTTGCACTCCTGTATCATCCATGCGGCAGGTATTTTAACATAATCCTCTGCCACCGGATAGCCGGGAATTTCCGGGTAAATGGCTTTCAACTTCTCATAATGTATTGCAGGAACAACCGGATTTTTAAAAAAGCTGCCTGCGTTTCCGGTTATTTCAGGATCAGGAAGTTTAGCAGAACGAATAGCAATGATAACCTTCCTTACATCCTGAATACTAATATTCTCTATATTTTGTAACTCATCGCGGATATTTCCATAACTAATGTTTATCGACGGTACTTTTTGAAGGCGAAAACAGGCTCTTGTAATAACCACGCTACCCTTTAGTTCATTTTTAAAGATGCTGTTTCGGTATCCGAATTTACAGGCAGCATTATCGCGCCGCATAAGCGAAAGGCTGTCCAAATCAAAATATTCCACCCATTCAAGAGTATCTTTCACCTCTGCGCCATAAGCGCCAATGTTTTGAATTGGGCTGGAGCCTACATCACCGGGAATCAGGGAAAGATTTTCAATACCTCCATAATTTCTGCTAACACAATACTCAACAAAATTATCCCAGTTTTCTCCTGCACCGGAGGAAATGAATATCTCTTTATTCTTCTCTTTCTCAACCTTGATGCCAGTAATGTCCGGATGAACAACCATACCTTTAATGTCAGAGGTAAGTAACACATTGCTTCCCCCACCTAAAACATGTTTGCGGATATTCCGATATGTAGCAGAGGTATACACCTCCTTTAGCTCCTCAATAGTATTAACAGCAACATAATATTGTGCTTCAGCCTTAATACCAAAGGTATTGTGCGCTTTTAATGAATAATTCTGAAGTACCTCCATGTATATTTACAGCTATGCTTCTGTAAGTACAAACCAGAATAAAGTAATATCTCACAAAAATTCCGGTGTTATTTTGTTAATTTGCAAAAAACTTACAGAAATTGATTAAATCCGGCACAAAGGTAAGAAAAGTATTAATGTCAGTAAGCAATGACATTGTAACAGATCAGCGAATTTTTCGCACCTGCCAGGTTTTACAGCAGGAAGGCTTTTCGGTGCATGTTGCCGGACGCCGGCTTAAAGATTCAATTCCCATTGCTAACCTACCTTTTCGCATCACCCGTTTTAAGTTACACTTTAATAAAGGTCCGCTTTTTTATGCAAGCCTAAATCTGCGACTGTTTTTCTGGTTTTTATTCCACAAAGCTGATTTAATTTATGCCAATGACCTTGATACGCTTTTAGCTGCCTGGCTGGCAGCCAAAATAAAACAAAAAAAGATTATTTATGACAGTCATGAATATTTTACAGAAGTGCCCGAGCTACAGGGAAGGCCATTTGTTAAAAAGATGTGGGAAAGGATCGAGCGGTATATTTTAAGACGCTTCTCAGGTCCAATGATTACAGTAAACGATTCCATAGCCCATATTTATGCAGAAAAATATACCAGAAAAGTTGAGGTTTTAAGGAACTTACCCTTCTTTACAGCTCCACAACAGCCTCTGAAAAGAAAGTATTTCCCTGCCGATAAACCTATAATTATATACCAGGGTGCTTTGAATATGGGGCGTGGGCTGGAGGAAATGATTGAAGCAATGCTTTATATAGATCATGCACTTCTGGCTGTTTTTGGCGATGGCGACGTTTCTGCTTCCCTCAAAACTAAGGTAGTCAAACTTAATTTAGAAAATCAGGTAAAGTTTTACGGAAAAAAATCGCCATCCGTTTTACGAGACTATACACGGGAGGCAACGGTAGGAATTTCCCTGGAAAGAAATATTGGTCTGAACTACTATTATGCACTCCCGAACAAGCTGTTTGATTATGTTCAGGCACGGATACCTGTTTTTGTATCTGATTTGCCCGAGCTACGTGCAATTGTTTCATATTATAAAATTGGTGAAATATGTGCTCATAATACTCCAAAGGAAATTGCCAAACAAATGAACCGATTTTTAGCTCATGATATAAAGGAAGTATATTCAGAAAACCTGGAAAAAGCTGCGCAGGAATTGTGTTGGGAGATTGAAAAGGAAAAAATGGTACAGATTATAAATAAAAATGCCCGGAAATAATTCCGGGCATTTTTATGTTTTTTATTTTTTCAGGCTTATTGTCCTGGTTGACCTTCAGGAAGTTCATCACTCTCAAGAATTTCAAGTAGTTCAACATCAAAAATAAGCACCATGTTTGGCTCAATAACACCACCTGGTCTTGGATTTGCACCATAGGCCAATTGAGAAGGAACAAAGAATTTATAGTGTCCACCTTCTTTCATCAACTGCAGACCTTCTGTCCAGCCGGGAATAACCCTGTTAAGGAAAAATTCAGCAGGCTCGCCACGTTCTCTTGAACTGTCAAACACAGTACCATCGATTAAAGTACCGGTATAATGCACCCGTACTTTATCAGTTGGTTCGGGTTGAGCACCCTCGCCTTCTTCAAGGACGACGTATTGCAAGCCACTTTCAGTTTCCTGTACACCTTCTTCAGAGACATTTTCTGCGAGAAAATCTTCGCCTTCCTGCAGGTTTTCGTCGTTTTTACGTGCCTGTAGTGAAGCAAAATATTCGGATAAAATTGTATTTGCCTCTTCTACTGTAAACGATGTTTCTTTATCCTCATAAATTTCTGATATGGCTGCTGCCAAAGCATCTGCATTTAGGGTATCAAGGCCACCATCTTTAATATTATTGCCGATAGATACACCCAAAGCATAGCTTATAGTGTCAATTTCATCATTCATTCCGGAATAAGTTCCTGCCTGATTACAGGAAAAAAGAAATAAGGGTAAAACAAGTGCCACAAGGGCTAAATTTCTAATTTTCATAACTTTAAACATTAATTTTAATTTAGTTTCGATTAACTGATATTAGTTCAACTTCAAATAAAAGTGCCATATTAGCTTTGATAGGCCCACCCGGACGAACTTCTTCTCCGTAGGCTAAATCTGAAGGAATATAAAGCATCCATTTTGCACCGGGCTTCATTAATTGCAATGCTTCTGTCCAACCCTCAATAACTCTGTTTACAGGAAAGCTGACGGGCTCTCCTCTTTCCACAGAACTATCAAACACAGTTCCATCAAGCAAAGTACCGGTATAGTGCACGGTAACTTCATCATTTTCACTGGGTGGTGTACCTTCTCCCTCTTCAATTATTTTGTATTGTAATCCACTGGGTAATGTTGTTACATCTGGATTTTCTTTATTTTTTTCAAGAAATTCCTGACCTTCAAGCAAATTTCTTTCCGCCTCTTCTTCTTTCAATACGCTCATGTATCCAGAAACCAGCTGATTAGCTTCCTGAGGAGTCATAATAGCCTCATCGCTGTAAATATCTTCTATCCCTTTAAGCAGTACTTTAGACTGAATATTAGAGAAGCCATTGTCGCTGATACCCTGGCCAAGCGATACGCCTAGAGCATAACTAATGGAGTCGGCCCTGGTCTTTAACTTTGTTTTCCTTTGGCCTTCTGCATTGTGTCCTGCAAAAAGAAAGGCTAATATCATTAAGGAAAAATAACTTCTGTTTATCATTTTATAATTGATTAATTTTCATTTATTAGCAGACGAAGATAAATATATAAAATAGATGAATTAAAAATAGCTATTTAAATCCTTTACTTCATCTGCATGTTCTTAAATTCTTCTTATTTACAAAAAGAATAAAAATAATTTATGTAAGCAGGAATATCGGGAATTATTTTACTTTTTTACGTCCAGATTGTAATAGCATCTGTAATTTACATTTTTTACCACCGAATTTAACCATTATAAAGCATGTAAAACATTAAAAGAATCTTTGTTTCAACACAACCGCAAAGGTACAATTATTTGTTTAAGAAAGTGAATTGATCATTGGATTGAGTGTAATTTTAACAATATTTAACCTGCCAATTAAGTATATCCCTATTGCGGAAAATTATCCAATCCGGCTGATTCGTTCGAGTAAATCTCTTTGCAAGATTCCTACCTGCCTGTTATCAATCTCAATAATCTTATCATTACGTAATTCAGATAGTATACGTATTAAGCTTTCCTTTGATGTGGCGGTAAATTCAGCAAAATCGCTCCGGGAAAGCATCATGCGAAAAGTGTCTTTCTGATAAACTTCATCCGCGAGGTAAAGAATAGTAGAAGCAATCCTACCATGTAACTGCTTTTGTCCGATAAAACGAACCTTTTGTAACATTAAGCTGGTAAACTGATTGGTGATTTGCAATATTTTTTTCATAAATGCAGGATTATCCTCAAGCACCTGAATGAAAACTTCTTTATCAAACAAACAAACATTTACTTCTGTAAGAGCTGTAACTGAATAGTTTACTGTATTTCCATCATATAAGTTAATAAGTCCGCAATTATCATGTGCCTTTAGCAGGTGTACAGTAATGTTCTTGCCGGCTTCCAGTAATAATTTACAATATCCCTCCTCCACATGCAAGACATGTGCAATTTTATTGCCTTGTTTAATTATGGTCTCTCCCGGTTTATAGTGTATTTGATTGGATGAACCAAACAACAGCTTCTTTTCTTCATCATTAAGTTCGCTAAAGCAACTATTAGAACATTGACAGACCATTTTTGAAGAATTTAAGAGTAATATCTAATGATATATATCATT
>JBEPYD010000072.1:0-12776 GCA_041641575.1 Bacteroidales bacterium | reverse complement strand
TATATTTAAAGGCTCCGCGTTTAGAGGCTGTCATGTCTTTTTCCGGAAGTTTTTCAAGTATATCCATAGACAAAATCTTCTTACGAAAATTTCGCTTGTCTATCTCTTGCTGGTAGATTGATTCATACAAGGCCTGGAGTTGTGGAAGCGTAAAGTGCGTGGGCAACAATTCAAAACCAATGGGTTTGGAAGCGGCTCGCCGGCGTAAACGCAGGATGGCCTTTTCCACCATCTGGTTGTGGTCGAAAATTAGCTCCGGTAATTCATTTACGGGAAACCATTGCGCGTTGATAGGGGATTCCTGCTGCTTAAATTTTGTGGTGCTGATAAGGGCATAATATGCCACGCTGATTACACGTGCGGCCGGGTCTCTTTCGGGCTCACCATAAGCAAAAAGCTGTTCCAGGTAGATATTTTTTATTCCGGTGAGATTTTGGAGTACCCGTTTGGCGGCATCATCAAGATTCTCTTCTTCTCTCAGGAAACCACCCATGAGTGACCACAGTCCCTTTCCGGGATTAAAATCCCGCTTTATCACCAGGAGTTTTAAACCTTCATCATCAAAACCAAAGATGATACAGTCGATGGCGAGGTGAAACCGGGTATGTTCTTGATAATAGCTTTCCATTTAAGTGTCAAATATACACTTAAAATTTATGAAAGTCAAGTTTAAATCTTTGATTTTAGATAGGTATCTAAAATTTAGATTGCTATTTAAAAAAGTAAAAGCAAATTACTTTTCATGAATTTTTCAACTGGGGTAATAAAATTTTATAAAAAAAGGGGCTTCCCTGCAGGAAAACCCCTTTACTACCAGCTAACTAAAACCAAATAATTATTCTTTCACTAGCTTTTTAATCAATATTCCTTTACTGGTATGGATTTTCATAATATATAAACCCTTATTCAGTGATGTTGTGTTCAGGGTAATCTCCCTGCTGTTATCTCCGGGTTGATATATTATTTCCTCATTTCCTGATACAGTAAATATTTCTATGATATGAATGGAGTACTTTGATTTAACACTTATTGAAGTGCTTACCGGATTAGGATATGTTTGTATATCTGCTGATGATAATGCATTCTCAATATCAGTGGCAGTAAATGTTTCAGTTACTTCATTGCTAAATCCTGATTCATTTCCTGCTCTGTCTAATGCTGTTACGCTAAAAGTCAGTGTTCCATCAAGATCAATTAACCTTATGGCAGGATAACGTGCGTTATCAATTAATTCTCCATTAGCATAAATATTGTACTCATGAACACCATAATTATCAGCGGGTATTTCCCACTCCAGTAATGCGGTGGTATCAGTAATCTCGCTAATGGTTAAACCGGAGGGTGCTGCAGGTGCTTCAAGATCGGGAAAGCCAAGTTGAAAATCATCTATTACCAAGTTTCCGTTTACCGGATCGGAAGATAACTTACGGAAGTGAAATTCTTTGATCTGATCCGGTTTGAAACTTGGATTTGAGGTAAACCTGTGATTAACATCAAAGGCGTAGGTAACAAATGTATCAGAAATTTCGGGCACGAAATTATGCAGGTCTACTCTTTCGCCATTATAATCTTCATAACGTAGTAATATATCTACTTCAATATCAGCTTTCATTTTCAACATTACAGTACTGTTCCCACCAGATAAGTCCAGTGTATCGTCAAAAACAAAAACTGTAAGATAAGAATGTTCACCCAGTTCTTCCATCATGGATACATGTAAAACATCGTCCTGGGCAATACCAATTTTCGCTTTGCTATCCATGGCAACTGCCTTTAATCCGTTTCCAAAAGTCCTTTCACCATCAAATGGAGCATAAAAAGAAGTATCTGTTAATACAACACCATTATCAGTATCTGCGGTTGAAAATCTAAGGTAATCAATCCATATTTTTCCGGTAAAGGCAGCTTCCGAATTATTAAAGAAAATTAATTTCTTAATCTGCGTGCTATCTACACCATTAGCTGTCATTTCTGTTTGAATTCCCATTTGAGTGTTTGAGCCTTCGCTGAATGAATAATTCAGGAATTTATCAGATACGCCAGGCAGATGCATAATTTCATCAGTGGTTTTTCCTGTAGTATAGTTTCCCATGTTATCTACTACACGCACACCCATATTTTGCATCTCCGCATCAGATTTTATTTTTATCCAAATATTCGGGTCTGCCGAAATATCTAAAGGACGATCAAATTCAATCATATAAAAAGTATCCTGATCAGCTAAATTGGTAATGTCAAGTTCCAACATACCATTGAGTTGAGAAGCTGCTACCTCAGGGGCAAATATTGACGTCTGTGTCATATCTGATATTTCAATACCATCATAGGAGTTTTCATATCTGTCGAAATATGCAACTCCCAGGTTTAAGTCATCAATGGTAACTGTGCCGTTTACTGCATCAGCGGAGATTTTCCTGATATGGAATTCTTTAATCTGAGAGGCATCAAAATCAGGATTGGAGGAGAGGCGATTGTTTACATCGAAATGATAAAGTTTAAATTCTTCTGTAAGTTCAGGAACCACGTCTACAAGGTCAACCCTTTGGCCATTTACATCTTCAAATCTGAATAAAAGCTGCACTTCTACATTGGACTTCATTTTTAGATCAAAAACTGCATTGTCTTTCGACAGATCTAAAAGTGGATCAAAAATAAATACTGTCATATAAGAATGTTCTCCCAAACGCTCATTCAATGATATATTGAGTACCTCATCCTGCACGATACCTACTTTCATCCAGCTATCCATACCAATCCCGGCAAGACCATTACCAAACATTCTTTTTCCATTAAAAGGCATGCGGATAGTGCTGTCAGTTTTTACGATTCCATTGTCAGTTGCTTCAGTTCCTAATTGCAAATATTTAAACCAAATACTTCCTGTGTAATCTCCTCCTGAATGATTGATGAAAAGGATTTTCTTAATCTTAGTAGAATCAACACCATTTGCAGTAAGTTCATCCTGTACAGAGGCCTGATTGTTTGAACCATCGCTAAATGATAAATAATATGAAGTATCAACTTTTCCGGGGAGGAAAAACTGATCTGTTCCGGTATTTCCCTGGGTTTTATTACCATTTATATCCTCCAGTATAACGCCCATATATTTAAGCTGTGCGTCTGATCCTATTTTTGCGAATATATTCGGATCACCAGAGATGTCAATAATTTCCGTTAGTTCAATCATGTAGATGGTGTCATTATCTGGTATTGAGGCTACATCAAGCGTTAATGTGCCACCGGCTTGATTTGCAGTTACTTCAGGGGCAAACCATGATGTTTGACTGGCATCGGAAATGCTGCCGCCATCATAATTAAGTTCAATCTTTTTGTTTACCTGTGCATTGGTTAAACCAAAGACAAATAAAAAAGCAATTAAAGTGCTAAATCGCAATTGTTTTTGCATCATTTTGTTAACTTTTTTCATAGTTAGGGAATTTTAATTATTACTAATTTAGAGTAGCATTTATAAACATTAAGGAATGGGGAGGAATTACTATATCCTGATACGGGGAGGATATTTTAACAGTATCCGGTGATTGACGGGACTTGTCTATGCAAACTATCTTGACTTCCTCCGCATTTTTAAACGATAGATCGTTGAGGACAAAATTAAATAGTTTATCTCCGGATGTGTTCATGATTAAAACTGATCTTGTTTCCTCATTTTCCACAGGGATTACGTTGAGGTATTTCCGTATACTATCTTCTTTGAAATAAACATTATATCTTTCTCCGTGTAAGGCACGATTACCCCATTCATATAGATAACCAGCGGGACGCATTTCATTATTATTACCTATAATACCATAAGAATGACCTTTAAAATGCCACATGGTAACACCGGACATCGGATATTTTGATAATTTATCTACAATTGATCCCATATAAATAGCTCCAATATGATTGGCATGTCTTGTTTCAAATGGTTCCCAGGTCCATTGGATATTAAATTCAGTAAGAAAAAATTCAGTAATATTTGGAAGGTTTTTTTTCTCAACTGTACTTAATACATAATTTGCAAAAGAATCTATGGTAGTTACAGCATCATTCAAAATAAATTCCGTTGGAGTAGAAGGGTTTGGGGAAGCATAATTATGCCATGAGATAAAATCAATATTTTCGCCACATGAATCTAAAAATGATGAAAAGTGGGGTTCTTTAGGGTAGGTTATGGCGGGTCCGCCAATGATAATTTCCGGATCAATCGCTTGCATTTCTGATACAATCCGGTTAAACAGATTCCATAACTGCGGCAACTGACCGTTTTCATGGTAAAGGTTTTCTCTTTCATTTAAAATCTCCCAGTAATCCACTTTTATATCATGATTTTTTGTTATTCTCAGGAAATCAGTGAATAGATTAATTAACTCTTCTTCCTGGCTATGGGATAAAGGGTCATTTTTATCTGCCAGCCAGTCGGGCCATTTTGCTATGGGGTTAACCATTATTTTTGCATCACCATAAGCTTTACCCGCTTCGGTAAAACATCTTACGACTAAATCCTCATCCCATGTTCTGGTAAGCGAATCTGTGAACTTATCAGCAATGTAACCATAATGTATTCGAATCAATCCTGGCGCAACTTCTCGCATCAGCTGTTGAAAACCGGTATCACTTACTCTTTCCGGATAGGTTATTTCATAGTCATTCACACCCCATAATGCTTGCGGCAGGCTTCCAACTGGCTCTTGCCAGTTAATATGTACATCACCTTTAAAGTCCTGGTTTTTACAACCTACTGGCAAAAAGATTATTAGTAAAGGGAATATGCAGTAGTAAAGGCTATTATGGATTTTTTGCAACATTGGTTTAGTTATAATTTTCATGTATGATGCCCTGTCCCCGGTTTAATATCGGGGTAAGTAAATATATTCTGATAGAAAAATAATTGGCTGTAAAGCCAGCCATTCTTCATGAATAGCTGGCTATATACAGCTGTTGATTTTAAGGTATTACTTAATAATTACCTTTTTTACACCAGAAATACCTGTACTGTTTGTGGCCTTTATGAAATAGATACCTGCTTTCACTGACATTCCTTTTGTGTACAATCTGAAGTTATTAGTATTGACAACTTTTGAGGAATATATCTGTCTGCCGGCAATATCAATGATTTCAATGTTATAGGTGTCATTATCAATGAATGAAATCATCAAATCTTCACCTGATGTTACCGGATTTGGAAACACCCTAAATCGGTTATCCAGTGTTACTTTATTAACACCTGTGAATGTTCCTTCCACTTCTAAATGCAGCCGGTTAGCAAAAGCATCTTTTGAAAAGAACCTGAAATGGCTATATTTATTGAATGTAGTATCCACCATAGTAAAAGATAATGTATTCGATCCTTCTGAGATTTTAGTACTCATGAAAGGAGTGAAATTTGCATCAAACCAGGTCCAGGCAATGTTGTTATTATCGGTAGGTGCATTAACGCCAACTTTTGCTGGATCATTTGAAATTTCCGTATAACTTACAGGTGTATATTGTTGCACCAGGGTATCATAATTTGTCATTGCATCTTTTTCAGGATTATCTTCAAGGTCAGCACCGATATCTTCATCAGGCACTGTGGAGAAAGTAATTGTTTCTTCTTCCCAATCTGATCCAACCTCGTAAAATCCAATTTTAATGGTATAAATTGGCTGCTCATCTATCCAGTCTTTTGCGTCCCATAATCCACCAAACATTTTTAAAGTTGCTGATGTAACATCCGTTACGCCACTTATATCAAATTTAATAAAAGGTCTTGAGGCTGAATGCCAACCATCAAAGTTAGGATGTGTATTTAAGCGCAATACATCCCAGTCACCTGTATTGAATGTCATAAAATTTCCACTTCCTCCAATAATGTTTGCATCATCAGTTGGATAAAGGGTGAACATGCCGTCTTGAGAACTGGCTTCTGTAGTTACCTGAAGTGGCGCACTTTTCGGTGAGAGATTAAGGGCCGAATCAATGGCTGCAACCTCAATGGAATAAGAAGTGGCAGGTTCCAGCTCATATGCCGTGTAATATATTACCCTGTAATCAGATGCATTTCCAATTTCTCTGTATTGGGGATAATCATCAACATACCCCACTAAATCTCCTATGAAAATAGTATCCTGTTCCTGGGCTCCATCAAGGTAAACCAGATAACCCATCATGCCACCATCATTGGCAACATTATCCCACATTATAGTGGCAGCGTTATCAGTGGTTGATACTATAGTCAGATCTCCCGGAGTAGGAGGAGCCTGGGTATCCTGTGCCGACAGGCTAAAACTAATGGTAGTTAATAAACAAAATGACAGTAGATGTAAAATTTTATTTTTCATAATAGATTAATTTTAATTAATGATTAGTTTATTCGTTAGAATGGTTTCACCATCTGTAATCTGGATAAAATAATATCCATTTAAATTATTATTATTTCTAAATTTGATTTTGATTTTGTGATTATTCACTTTTTCTATTTTTACCGGGATTTGTTTTCCTAGAGCATTGTAGATTATAATTTTTTCGCCGGAAAATGATTTGGTCTGATTCTCGACATAGAATTCAGCAGATTTACCACTTAAAGGGTTTGGAAATATTCTCAGATGATTAATAGACTTCATATTGTTTGCAGATACCACAAATTCCTTTGTTGCTTTATCTGAATCATTTCCATATTCATCAAAAGCATATACACTAAATGTGACCAAATTGCTGTAACCAGTCAGGTCTAAAGTATATGTGGTTTCAGAAATTGTATCAAGTATTTCACCATTAACCATGATGATATAACCCATAATGGTGCTTGCATCCAGAGATGGATTCCAGGTAAATTCAGCATGGTTTTGATCTACCAGGTCAAAACTTAACCTTGAAGGGATGGTAGGTCCGGTTGTGTCTGATTTAGTAGTTAATATTAGGATGTCACTCGTATCTGAAACATTTCCTTCCTCATCCGTGGAGACTGCTGTAAAGGAATAGGTTTCTCCCTGATCAAGTCCGGGAATTGTCATGGACATAAGATTGGAAAAGAACCCGTACATCTCTTGGTTTATAAAAAGTTTATATCCTGCAAAGGAGGTTTCATCTGACAAATTTGATACATTAATTGTAATGCTGTTCAACTGTGCAAAACCACTTAAAGAAGGTGTTTCGGGAGGTGTATTATCCTGGGCAGGCTGTGTTGTTAGGAGTGTTGCTGACATGGGCGGCAACATTAAAGTATCATTTTGAATATAAATGGGATAAGGGTAATAACTATTGTGGTCGAGGACTAAAATACGATGTGATCCCTCTATATTTAAATGTTCAAAAGGTATTTTCGTTTGCAGGCTGCTTTTGTTTAGTAATAAAATTGAAGAGTCTTTTGCATGATTAAGAATGGGAATAACTTCAACTTTATTCCGTGAAGGTGCATCCGTTAAGGTGACTCTGTTTCCAGCCAAATATCTGTTTCCCCAGGAATATAAAATACCTGTTGCCCGCATTTCATTTTTACTGTTTATCAATCCATAAGCATTACCTTTGTTATGCCAAACAGCCACACCTGTTAATTCCAGGGCGGCCAAACGGCTTACAACCGCAGCCTGAAACATGGCTCCGATATGATTGGCATGCCGCACTTCTATCGGATCCCAAACCCATTGTATATTATATTCTGTAAGGAAGGATTCTACATCATTTTCAAGGCCTCGTGTTTTTAATTGATTAATAACACCTTCTGCCTGGTTCACAATTCCATTTGGCCGCTCCACCACCATTACTGAATCATTTGGCTTGTTATCCGGACCATTAGAGTAATTATGCCATGATATAAAGTCATATTTTCCGGCACATTGATCCAGGAAACCAGTAACCCACTCATATTTTGGATGGGTAAATGCCAGACCTCCAATTTTAGCATTAGGTAATACAGATTTTATGGTATCATATGCCCGGTTATAAAGTGCAAAGTATCGATCTAAAGCATTGCCATCTTCATAATCATTATCTCTTTCATTAAATATTTCCCAATAATCGATATGAATACCGGAATTTTTTATAATACTTGCCATCTGGGCTAGAAGTGCAATCACTTTATCCTCACCTTCCGGTGAGAGTACTTTTGGCTCATTCATCCAGTCAGGCCATTCGGGCATGGGGTTAAACATGATTTTTGCATCCCCGTAAGCCATCTTTGCGGAATCAAAACATGCAACGATGTATGCGCTGTCCCAGGTTTCTGTATTTGCATCCGTGAAACGGGTGCTTAAAGTTGAACGATGAATGCGAATGAACGCAGGATCAATTCTTTGCATATAATCTACAAAACCCGGGTCTGATACATTTTCAGGGTTTACTATCTCGTAATCTGCAACTCCCCAATGTGCTGAATCTATGGTACCTGAAATAGTACTCCAGTCAATCGCTATCTTATATTGATTCTGGGCAATTAAGCCCTGAGTGCCAAGGCTCCAAAATGCAATTATGGCAAAAAATGTGAGATATGTATGTTTTCTATTTGACTGTTTCATCAATTCAATTATTAAAAAGTTGGGGATTGTTATCAATCTCTTCCTGTGGAATGGGCAAGAAATAAGAGTTAGGGGCTTCAAATTCCGGATCTATAATTACTTCAGGACCAATATTCCAACGTACTATATCAAACCATCTATGCTGCTCACCGGCTAATTCAACTCTTCTTTCATGCCTTAATGCAGCTGTAATGTTATCAATTGTAACTCCGTTTATTACCGGAGCTGAGGAAATTAATTCTGATACCGTGGGTAATGGATTAACCATCCCATTTGTTTCGGGATTGTGAATATTATAGGGCAAATGTGTGTTTACTTCTCTATCATCTACTGCATTTGTTGCCCGCTCACGAACTTTATCAATCCACAATGCAGCTTCATTTTCACGATTCAGTCCAACAAGCGCTTCAGCATACATTAAATAGACATCTGCCAGCCTCATAATGCGCGTGTTGTGGTCATTTGTGGTTTGCTTTCCATAAACTTCATTGGGATCAAAATCATACTCATATTTTCGCCATCCATAATCTCCTTTCGTCCAGTTGATGTCTTCATAGGCAAGAGTGTCGCCATTATCCAGAAAATAAGCACCATTCGGACACCACATGGTCATAAAGCAGCGGGGATCAATCACGCTGTCAGGATTATCCGGGTGTCGTTCAAATTCGTTGTAAGCAGCCGTAGTGGGTGCATTGTTATACCATCTAACGGCTACGCCATCGTGCATGCCGCTACCTTTTGACCTGAGACTGCCTTCCTGTGTTGTTCTGGGATCATGTTCTTCCCAAATTTCGCCTTCATCACCAATGAATTCAAACTGAACTTCGAATAAGGATTCGGAATTGTTTTCATTTACATTGTCATGGTTGGCCCTGAAATAGTTTACAAGTGCATACGAACCTACTTCGTTATTCACTACCTGCCTGAATTCATCAGCCGCAAGCTGGTAATACTGATTGGCATCTGTAAGCGTGGAATTGTAAACAGGTGAGGTCATGTATAAATATGCTTTTCCCAGGAAAGCTGTTGCAGCTCCCTTTGTGGCTCTGCCTTGATTCATTCCGGTAGTCAGAGGGCTGGAATTATCAGGCAACAATTTTTTGGCCTCTTTTAAGTCTTCCACGATTAAACTCCAGGCTACTCCGGGAGCTGAAACCGGACGAAAGAATTCTTCCCGGTCAGCGGGATTTTCAGGTACAACTACAATTTCTTCACCATAAGCCTTTACCAGGTGAAAATGATACAATGCTCTTAAAAAATGAGCTTCACCTAAACTACGGTCAAAAATATCAGGTTCTACTATATCCTTCATCTTGCTGCCTACTTCATGAATTACTTCATTAGCACGGTATATGCCACGATAGCAATCCCGCCATATCCTTACCGCCTCTTCATTGGTTGCAAGGGTTTGATAACTCGCCAAATCGGCCAGGGTGTATGAACCCGGATTGGTTGCATTTGAGGTAGCAAATGCTTCATCTGACCTGAAATCGGCAAAATAGGGCCAGTAATGGGCATACAGACCAAATGACTGAAGGCTGGAATAAGCTGCATTTGTGGCCAGGATAGCATCTTCAGGTTCAGTGTAAAAGGAGCCCTTTGTTATATTGTTCGGGTCGGATAATGTAAGATAGTCCTCTGAACAATTGGTGAATGTGAATATGGCTAAAACGAATAATATGATTAATTTCTTCATTTTGATCTGTGTTTTAAAATAATTAAAAGTCAAGTTGTACACCCACTAAATATACTCTCGGTACCGGGTATGTGCCTGCGTCAATTCCCGCATTTAAGTTCTCACCAGAACCTATTTCCGGATCGAACATGGAGTAATTTGTGAAGGTTAACAGGTTTTGACCTTTGAAATAAATACGTAATCTGTCTACGCCGATTTTTTCAGACCATTGATTTGCCAGCGTGTAGCCCAGGGTAACATTTTTAAGCCTGAGGTAACTTCCATCTTCTATATACCTGTCAGATAATCTTTGATTTGCCGTTCTGTCAAGCTCTGCCCGTGGAAGGGTAGCGCTTGCATTATTATCTTCGGCTTCGGGCTTCCAACGATTTAAGGTGGCTGCACTCTGGTTTCCTGTGAGGCTCATGTTTTGCGTCCAGTGTATCATTTCGCTGAATATTTCATTTCCCTTGATGCCCTGGAACTGGAAACTAAAATCAAAGTCTTTGTAATATAAACCAGCGTTAAAGGAATATATTATATCAGGATAGGGGTTTCCAATCATCACCATATCTTCGGCATCTAAAACGCCATCAGAATCCTGGTCTTTGTATATTAGATCTCCCGGCTTAAGATTTTCTACCAACTGGGGATACACTTCCCCAACTGCATCAATCTCTTGCTGGGTTCTGTATATTCCTTCTACTTCATAACCTTTAAAATAACCAATGGGGAAACCAACCTCCATTCTGGATACATTTCCTAACTCAGTATCTCCATCGATGATGACATTTTCGTTCGCCGAAGTCTCAATAACTTCATTCTGCACGTATGTGATGTTACCTGAAAAGAAGTACTCCAGGTTTCCAAAAGTATTGTTATGTGTCAGGGTAAATTCCACTCCTCTGTTTTGAACAGTACCAGCATTCAAATCCGGTGGAACTTTATTATTCGCAGCACTATATGGAATAGGAACCTGTAAAAGTATATCCCGGGTTTCTTTGATAAATGCATCGAATATGATGCTCAACTTATTATTAAACATATCCATATCCACTCCAATATTCTGGGTAACTGTTGACTCCCATTTTGCGCCTACCGTGGGGTAACGTGTCTGAACGGTACCCAGGGCAAGATCACCGCCGAAAGTATAGTTAACACCTGAATTTAAACGCGTTAGATAACCATAATTTCCTATTGGGGCATTCCCAACTTCACCAAAACTCATTCTGAGTTTCATGTTGTTAATTCTTTCAACACCAGCAAAAAATGGCTCTTCACTTACCCGCCATGCCAGCGACACTGAAGGGAAATTACCGTATAAATATTCCTGATCAAATACGGAATTGCCATCTCTGCGGAAGTTGGCTGTAACATAATATCTTGAGGCATAGTTATACTGCAATCTTGCAAGTGCAGATTCTATGCGACTTTCACTCGGGGTTCCCCATTTGCTTTGTAGTATTTCACCCGTTCCCACGCTTTCCATAAAATCTGCCGGGAAACCTTCTACAGCTACACCCATCTCTGTTTTCTTTCTTTTTTCACGCGTATATCCGGCCAAAGCCGTAAATGCATGTCGTCCGAATACCCTTTTGTATGTAAGTGTTAGTTCATTAATAAACCTGAAGCTTACGTTATATGATTCAGACAGGTCTTTGGCAGAGTTCTCAAAGAAATCTCCAATATTATAAGTATCTTCAACGCGTAAATCTCTGTCACCCCCTCCTGTGATTCCAAAATTGTATTTTAATTTTAAATCGGGTACCAGTTCATATTCAGCAAACAAGTTACCCATTACATTTATTGCCTGTCTTTGATTTTTATTATAAGCAGACCAGGCTACCGGATTCCAGATGTTTATACCATCTTCAGTAGTAGCCCCCTGAAAGTTACCCACACTATCATAAACCGGCAATGTAGGTGTAGAGGTGGTTGCAAGTTGCAGCATGCTTCGGCCGCCTTGTGAAACGGCGCTGTTCCGCACGGAGTAACTTCCAGCAAAAGACTGGCCCATGACAAGCCTATTTCTATCAAGACGGGTCTTTAACCGCGCATTAAACTGCTCATAATCGGTATTAATAATGGTTCCCTCCTGGTTAAAGTATCCAATTGAGGAGCTGAAGGTTAATTTATCAGAGCCTCCTGAAATACCCAGGTCATAACGTTGAATGGGAGCTGATTGAAAAATAGCATCCTGCCAATCCGTACCTTCACCATATTTTTCAGGGTTTTCCAAAGCATCCTGTACCCGGGCAGGAGGTTGAACCGGGATCCACAATGAAGATGCATTTTCTGCTGCTTCATCCATTAAACCTGCATATTGCGGCGCGTTCAGCAGATCAATTTTTTTCCATACTTCCTGGACACCACGGTAACCATCAAATGTAATTTTCATTTCTCCTGCTTTGCCGGATTTGGTGGTTATAATAATCACCCCGTTTGCGCCTCGTGCGCCATATATGGCCGTAGAAGCACCATCCTTCAGTATTTGAATATTTTCAATATCGGAAGGGCTAATACTCCGTGGGGAGGCACCGGGAACACCATCAATTACGTATAGAGGATCAGTGTTATTGGGACTGCCGATACCCCGAATATGCACT
>JBEPYD010000071.1:0-12819 GCA_041641575.1 Bacteroidales bacterium | reverse complement strand
TAAATAAATTTCATTGTGTGGTCATTAGGGTTGATAATCGGAAGTTTAAACTGTTTTGCAGATAATCTTTCAGGTTATTTACAATTGTTAAGCAATTCTTTTATCCTGTAAACCAGATGAACATTTGTATATTTAATTGATTAGAGGAACGTAGTATTAAAAATTAATACCTATTGCACGTGTTATTGATTAAACCATTAAATTCTCTACGTCATGCTTAAAACAAAAACAATTTTATAATTGAATCTTTGATGTTATTAGGATTCAGCAGAAAAAATCAATATTAAAATTCATAGACCTTTTTTATGTAAAGCCCGTAATCAATTTTTAATAAATTCAGACTTTTTATTACCCATTAAGCGTATTATAAATCAATTCACTGGTAGAAAAGAAATGTGCGTCTGCCCGGGGCAGACAGCACATTTCAACCTTTTACACCTAAACTAGTTTTTTATCAGTTGGTAAGTATATTCTGGTGGATTAAAATCAAGGATAATGGTATAATTTCCGGCCTCAGGAACTGAAATGTTATTGTCATTTTCAGTATCCAGCACGTTATCACCATCAACATCGCCAAAATTAAGCGTCCAGTCATCGTTGGCACGGAATTTAATTTCACCTTCGGTAAGGTCCAATGTTACTTTTAATACATCTTCCGTTTCATCATATACAAAGTCGGTATCACTGTCCCAACCTGTGGGTGTTGCTGAACCAATCACACCCCATTCGGCTTTGCTGGCTTCCCATGTCATATCTGCAAGGTCAATTTGAAGTAACCAGAAACCGGGTTCGGGAACCGTCATATTATCTTCCCCTTCTGCAATGAGTGTACCCGGATTTGCAGGATCATCGCCCATATCGCCGTCCCAGGAACCGAGCATGGGGAGAATTTTAAAGCCCTGATCTACGGCAGGTAAATACATGTAGCGCTCGTATTGCTGGCCGGGAAGGTCTTTGTACATGAGTTGGGCTTCATTGTTGTCCCAATTGTTTGTATGCTGCCCTACCACAAAGTAGTCTGGCTTTTCCTTCTTGAAAGGCGTAACGCTAATACTCTCCGTGTCCGAATATAAAGTATCCAGTGTTTCGTGCAGTTCAGCTTTTATCCGAATATCAATGTTGGCAGCCTCATTGGCTGGCATTCCCATGTTCAATAGTGCCTGGTTAAGAGCATTTCCGGTAAAGGAAGCACTTGTTTTACCGGTAGTGCCAAAAATTCCGGGATTGCTGAAATTATTCCCTGACGCATCAAACTGTACGGTATAGATAACGGCAGCAGGAATGCCATAATCAGCAGCATCCCATTCAAATGTAATCAGCGTATCGTTTTGGGTATCTTCTGTTATTACCACATTAGATGCTGAGGCACCTTTAAAAACAGGGGCATCAAAGTTTCCAACAACAGGTTGCCGGTCATTTTCCTCACATGAAGCAAAGAAAATAAGCATTGCTGCAAGGAAAAATATGTTTTTTAATTTTAACTTTTTCATTATCATAATGTTTTAAAATTTTTATGTCAATGTTAGCGATAGTCAGGATTTTGCTCCAGGTTGGGGTTTGCAGCCACATCAGAAGCCGGTAAGGGAAACTGATCATAACGTTCGTCTGTACCACGTCCTTGCTGCACACCACCTTTCCACGACCATAAGTACTGTGATCCTGTAAGCAGGTTGTACCGTACAAGGTCTGTACGTCTGTGTCCTTCCCAGTAAAGTTCACGGGCCCTTTCAGCGAGTATAAAATCCAGGTTAAGATCGGCTGCACCGATGTTTCCGGAATTGCCGTTGTATGCCCTTTCCCTTAACTCGTTAACGTAAGTAAGTGCAAGGCCTGCATCACCGCCGCCACCTCGCAGGTGTGCCTCGGCATACATCAGGTACACATCGGCATAGCGGAACAGTGGATAATCTGTATCAGGGAAAACAAGGTCTGATCCGGCAACACCATTGCGGTTTACATTTTTATATTTTGTAATCGCGTAACCATCTGTAAAGGTAAACATGTTGTCTACTTCAAGATTCTGGCCATCGGTATGGAACATGGCACGCGAGTCTGTGTCTCCGCTGATATCATCGAAATTATCTACAAATTCAGGTGTTGTACGGATACCACCCCATCCACCATCAATGCCAAATTCTGAAATATCCATAGAACCGCCCACTGCAGCATGCACCAGGAATGTCATGCCACCCCAGGTCTGGGTATTTTTACCATCAAAATTCACGGTGAAAATCAATTCAGGTGAGAGGTAATTGTCGGCCAGGAAATTATACGCATACTCATCTGCCAGTTGATAGGCACCAGCATTAATAATTTTTTCGCAATAAGTAATACACTCGGTGTAGTGAGCCTCGTTGATGTACACTTCAGCATTCAGGTAGAGTTTTGCCAGCAGAAACCATGCGGCTGCCTGGTCGGCACGTCCGTATTCGTTTTGCCCTGGAGCCACCATTTCGGCTTCAATATCCATCAGTTCACTTTCAATATAGTTGAACAAATCAACTTTGGAAATTTGCTCCGGGAAAAAAGCGCCTACACCATCTTCTTCGGTAACAAACGGAATACTTCCATACATATCAAGGGCGTGCCAGTAGCTGAGTGCGCGCATAAACCGTGCTTCCCTGCGAAACATTTGTACCTCTTCCCTGTCCGCTCCGCTGATTCCCCTGTCACCCAGTCTGCCATCGCCGGCTTCAAGGATAAAAACATTGGTAAGTGCTATCTGGTAATAAATACGGTTATACATGGCGGTAACAAACTCATTGGTTGCTGACCAGTCCATTTCCTGGTAGTCGCGCAGGTTGCCATCGTTCCATGCAATTACGGCTTCATCAGTTGTTAATTCCTGGGCTTTCCAGTACTGGCGCAGATAGGTAGAAAAGCCTTCATCGATACCGCTTATATCGGGTTTCCCAGCCGGCCCCTGTTGGCCACTAACGGCCAGTCCGGCATATACTTTTGCCAGTACCTGCTTGTAATCCAGAACATTGTTAAACACTGTTTCTGAGGTACGCACATCCTCATCAAGAGGAACGGTATTCAATTTCTCCGTACAGGAGGAGAATACTACC
This sequence comes from Bacteroidales bacterium, assembly GCA_041641575.1. Taxonomy (GTDB): domain Bacteria; phylum Bacteroidota; class Bacteroidia; order Bacteroidales; family JBEPYD01; genus JBEPYD01. The sequence goes on along the minus strand of JBEPYD010000071.1, from coordinate 9,748 downwards.
GCAGAGAACATAAAAAGTGCGATTAATTTTAAATATGTTGTTTTCATGATATACTTGATTTAATTTTTGTATTCTTTTTTAACAGTTAAACCTTTTTCAATAATTAAAAGTCTACACTAACCCCTAACATAAAGGTACGCGGGCGTGGGTATACTTCATTGTCAATTCCTGATTCAATTTCAGGATCCAAACCTTCATAAGGCGTAATTACAAATGCATTGTTTACGGTTGCAAATACACGCATGCGAAGCATTTCATCCAGAATATTTTCAAAAGTATATCCCAGGCTGATATGGTCCATGCGCATGAAAGATGCATTCTGCACATAATAATCAGAGAAATATCTAGCATTTTCAAAACGCGTATCGTAAATATTGGAATGTACATTGTTCAGAAAACCAACCGGGTTATAGATATCGTTATAGGTACCCCGGTTTGAGTAAATGTTGTTGTAATTATAGTTGCCGAGGTTTATTCTGCCGGCAAAAGAGAAATCAAAATTTCTATAATATACCTGCGAATTAAAGCCCATAAAAACAGCGGGTGCTTTATCTTTGTAATGGTAACGGTCATCCAGGGTGATAATGCCATCTTCATTGCGGTCTACATAGAGCCCTTCAATGGGATTTCCTTCCTCATCATATACCTGCTCATACACAAAATATGAAAATGAGGGATGGTTCACACTGTGAATTTGAATATCGTTGCCAACACCGCCGCTTATTCCACCGGTAAATACACCGAGGTAGGTTGGGTCATCAGTAGCAGTAAGTTTGGTTATCTCGTTTTTATTGGCAGTAAGGTTAAAACCAAAATTCCATGAAAACTCCGGGCGGGCGATAATTCCTGCATTAATGGAGAATTCAATACCTGTATTGGTTAAATTTCCCACATTGGTGATGATCTCATTGGTAAGGTTACTACCCGCTGGTACAGGAATTTGATTAATTAAATCTTCCGTAATTCGATGGTAGAAATCTATGCTACCATTAATCCGGTTACGATAAAGTCCATAATCCAATCCTGCATTGTAGGTAATGGTCTCTTCCCATTTTATATTGGCGTCATATCCTTCAGGACGGTTGGTGTAAATAAAATTGTCACCTAACTGATAGCGCGCATCATTAAAACTTTGGGTATAAAGGGACTGATAAGGATAGTCATTGTCCGTTATGGATTGTTGTCCGGTAACACCATATCCTAAACGTAGTTTCAGGTTTGATAAGGTTGATACATTATCCATAAATGGTTCCCGGCTAATGGTCCAGGCAAAAGCGGCAGAAGGGAATAGCCCCCAGCGTGTTTCGGGTGAGAAACGGGATGAACCATCCTGGCGCAGTGTAAAGGTAAAGTTATACCGGTTAAGTAAAGAATAGTTGGCCCTTCCAAAAAAGGAGATAATGTACGATTCTGTAGGATCATCATTTGCAGGATTGATGGTGTCTTCTTCTGCATAATTTAATACAACTTCAAAATCTTCTTCCATTTTAAAATGCTCATAAGAATATCCTGCCGTGACCTCCAAATTACTGTTGGCTCCAACAGCTGTACTATAATTTAGATATGCATCAAGTAACTGGTTGCGGCGACTTTGGGTATAGATTTTACTTTCACCACGGTTGGTGTAAGCCCATGGTGCGGTGGAATCTACAAGAACATAACCATCGGAGTCAGAATAATCATAACCCAGGTTAACCGTGGCTTTTAGTTCGGGAAGGCCATGGAAAGAATAATCAAATTTAAGATTACCAATACTTCGCTGCACATCAGACATATCTTCTCTCATGTATAAACGGGCAACAGGATTAGATGTTGCTATTGTAATGGGATCGCCATTGTTTTGTAACCATGTGGTATATCCGCCGTAGGGAGAATCATTAAAAACGGGCTGGGTGGGGTCAAATGCAGTGGCAGCACCAATTGCAGCATTTTCTGCAAACCTGTTATCAATGGTCATCCCCTTCAGGTTAAGGTTGATTTTCAGATGGTCATCAAGCAATGAGGGTGTGAGGTTGATTGCTCCAGTTAGCCTTTCCAGGTTTGTGGTTTTTAGTATTCCTTCTTTATTACTATATGATAGTGAGGCACGGTAAGGTATATTTGCAGCATTACCATAAGCGCTCAGGCTATGATCGTGGCTGAATGCATTTTCAAATACCTCATCCTGCCAGTCCGTATTAGCGTCACCCAGCAATGAATAAGCGTCAGAATCAGTACCGTATTTTTCACCGATAAGGTTTCTGTATTCATCACCAGTTAAAACATCTACCTGGTTGTATCGGGTATCCAAAGAAACAGATCCGTTATAGCTTAAGCTGATGGGTTTGTCTCCGCCACCTCCTTTTGTGGTGATGATGATTACACCATTAGAGGCCCTTGATCCGTAGATTGCCGTGGCAGATGCATCTTTTAGCACGGTAACAGATTTAATCTGGCTGGGGTGGATGGTATTCAGCGGGTTGCGCATCCCGGCTACATCGGTTTGAGCCACGGGCACCCCATCAATTACTATTAGCGGATCATTTGTGGCTGTAAGCGAAGATCCTCCCCTGATACGGATAGTAGATTTGGCGCCAGGCGCACCCCCATCGTTGGTGATTTGTACCCCGGCAATTTTTCCAGTAAACAATTCCTGCGGAGAGGCAAATGAACCTCGATTGAACTCGTCGCTTTCCACCACTGATATGGAGCCGGTAACATCATCTTTTTTTGCTGTTCCGTATCCAATCAGAACTACTTCGCCTATATCCACCGTTGATTGCGCCAGCGAAATGTTGTAAACATCTTTGTTTGCCACTACAGTCACTTCGGCAGTTTCGTATCCCACAAAAGAAATGGTTAATACATCTCCATTTGTAGCCTGCAGGGAGAAGTCACCATCGATACCGGTGGATGTACCCATGGTAGTGCCTTTTATAATAACGGCAGCTCCGGGAATGGGGGAGCCATCAGCCTCGTCGGTAACAACACCTGTAATGGTTCTGGTTTGCGCATAAGTATGTGTGTAAAGGAGCATACTTATTAGAAAAATAAATACCCTTTTGGGTGAAATAATTTTTTTCATAGCTGTTTAAGTTTTACATTTTAATATTGATTACTCGCACTATTTCCCAATGGCTGAAATCAACATTTTATGTGGTTTTGTTATGCCAAATTACATGATATGGATATTTTAAACCGAATTAATTAAGTAAAAACCGGTATAATTCTCCGCAATCGTTTCCGCAAACGTTTGATGTGGTGAATTTTCGATATGCTTTATAACATATTGATATAGTGAACATTGTGATTTATGTTACAGAACATATCATTCTTTTAATATCATTTTGAAATTTTCACGCCTGTTGGTTGTTAACTTTAAGGAATTGTTAATGATAAGAAATGAATGTTTTCTTCCGGTTTGCCGGATGAAGGTTAACAAAAATTTGAACTCATGACATTTAAAATAAAAAAATGAATAAACATCCGGTTACTATAAAAGATATTGCCCGGGAATTAGGAGTTTCTCCCTCTACTGTTTCCCGTGCCCTTAAAGATCACCCTGATATCGGGATTGAAACAAAACGGATGGTAAAGGAGCTTGTTGAAAAGTTGAATTACAAACCCAATTCAATTGCCTTAAGTCTGCGCAGCCGTAAGTCTCATATTATTGGTGTTATTGTACCCCAAATGGTGCATCATTTTTTCTCTTCGGTGATATCGGGTATAGAAGAAGTGGCAATGGAGAAAGGGTATAATGTCATGATCTTTCAGTCGAACGAAGATTATGAACGGGAGGTATTAAATACCCGTTCGTTAATTTCAAGCCGGGTTGATGGTGTGCTTGTCTCCATCGCAAAAACGTCGCATCGTTTTTCACATTTTAAGGAAATAATAAGAAATGATATCCCCCTGGTGTTTTTTGATCGGGTATGTGATGAAGTAGAAACCGATAAAATTGTGGTTGATGACTTTACGGGTGCTTTTGATGCTGTGGAATACCTAATTAAAACCGGTTGCAGACGCATTGCACATTTTGCTGCCCCGCAGCACATGCAGATAGGGTATCGCAGGCAACGCGGGTATATTTCCGCCCTTGAAAAAAATGGATTAACCGTGGATGATTCCCTTATCGTTAAATGCGATACACATGATGAAGCCATTGAGATGACTGAAAAAATGATGCATGTATTAAATCCACCCGATGCTATTTTTACAGTGAATGATCTCACAGCCACAGGGGTTTTGAAGAAATTAAAAAAACTTAACCTGCGTGTTCCGGAAGATGTCTCTGTAATTGGTTTTACCGATGGACTGGTAGCCACTGTTACTGATCCACCCTTAACCACAGTTAGCCAGCATGGATTTGAGCTGGGGAAAAAAGCTGCCGAAATACTATTGGAGCGTATCCATACCGGAATGGATACTGTACACCCTGTAACCGAAGTAATTCCTACCGAACTCGTAATACGCGAGTCTACAAGGCCGATAATTAAATCCAGGGATAATGATACAATTTCTAAAATTGGGGCTTAAAAAATATGCCAGGTACAGGGCAAATTTATAGAAAGTCATAATGATGCGTGTCAGGAACTCAGAATAGCTTTTTTACACGCTTAAAAATGTTTTAGATATGCTGTTTAGTTTAGATTTCTCAGCTTATAGAAGATAGTGCTGTTTCGGATTTTAAATCAGACACCAGATAAAATGCAGATTTTACAAGTAAAGCACAGGACAAGCCCTCACAGGCTTTTAATCACGAATGTGATTTAACTTAATATGGGGTATCCGATCAAAACCCGTGATATGAATAGGATAAAATATTGTTAGAAAAGCGGCAGAGCCGCAAAATATTTGTAGTAACAATTAATACAAAACCAAAGGTAGGTGCAACGCACCTTGATATATAATTCTTTGAAATATTACGGTGCGCTGCATTTTCATAAAATATTTTCTCATTTGCTACAAATATTCAGGTGCTCTGCACCAAAGATACTATACGGGAGATGATTAGATACCCTATTTAACTTAAATAGCCCATCGGCCGCCAAAGGCTTGCCGACTAAGGAGCATGAATGGAATTTTTGGTCACGTTTAACATCAGTGTTTTAGCAACCTCATATAACTTGAACATATTTGATAATAACCTTTACCTAAATGCGAAACTTAAATAATGAAATAAACTTTTTTTGCCACAATTGAAACAATACAATATTTTAAAACATATTAAATAGTTCCGCAAACGTTTGAAATGGGATATGCAGAAGATAAGATATGCACAGCAGCTACCTAAGTAGATGATATTTTGTCTTTTATAAAAAAATGTTTATATATTTGCACCACTATTTCCCAATAGCAGAAATTCCGATTACATTTTATGGCTTTTGCAAGTTAAACTTGTTCTGCTGTACTGATAAAATGGTGCAGCAAAGTATACGTTGAGCACAATCAATAAAAAACAAAATTATGCGTAAGCCTAAATTATCTTTTTGGCAAATTTGGAACATGAGCTTCGGCTTTTTTGGTATTCAGTTTGGATTTGGACTGCAAAATGGAAATGTAAGCCGTATATTTCAAACGCTGGGCGCAGAAATAGAACAAATTCCAATTTTATGGATTGCAGCACCGGTAACCGGTTTGGTTATACAACCCATTGTAGGGTATCTGAGCGATAAAACCTGGACCCGAATTGGCAGGCGCAGGCCCTATTTCTTAGTGGGTGCCTTGCTGGCATCTGCCGCTTTGTTTTATATGCCCAATTCTCCTACACTATGGATAGCTGCCGGCATGCTCTGGATCATGGATGCTTCCATAAACATATCCATGGAGCCGTTCCGTGCTTTTGTGGGAGATATGCTTCCGGATGAACAACGCACCCTTGGGTTTACCATGCAGAGCTTCTTTATCGGTATTGGAGCGTTTGTAGCATCATGGTTGCCCTATATTCTTTCCAACTGGTTTGGTGTAATAAATACAGTGAGCCAGGAAGGTACCATTCCACCTACAGTAAAAATTGCCTTTTACATAGGCGGCGCTGTTTTCTTTATTTCCGTATTATGGACTGTGCTTACCACCAAAGAATATCCGCCGGAAGAACTGGCAAAATATCAGGATGATCATGAAGAGCAAACCACGCATGAAGATACACCGGAGGCACCCGCATCCTATTTTAAAAAAGGAACCATTTGGACACTATCCGGTGTTGCCTTCACCCTAATTGTGTTTTTGTTTCATTTGGAAAAGGAACTTTACATACTGGGTGCTGGTGTGGCGGTGTATGGAATTTTACAGTTAATTTCCGGCTTAATGGTGAAGGCACAAAAAAGTGATTCAGGTTTGGTACACATCATTACGGATTTATATCGGATACCACTTACCATGAAACAACTTGCCCTGGTACAGTTTTTTTCCTGGTTTGCGCTTTTTTCTATGTGGATTTATACAACACCTGCAGTAACCAGCCATTTATACGGTACACTTGATACCACATCCAATGAGTATAATGTTGGAGCCAACCTGGTAAGTGGTATGTTTGGCTGGTATAATCTGTTTGCGGCTCTTTTTGGGTTATTGCTTCTGCCTTTCCTGGCAAGGCTTACCAACAGAAAGATTACACACATGATTGCTCTAATAACTGGTGGCATTGGTTTGGCCTCCATTTATTTTTTGCCCAATCCGCAATGGATGATTTACTCCATGATTGGGATAGGCCTTGCCTGGGCCAGTATCCTGGCCATGCCTTACGCCATTCTTACCGGCTCCCTGCCTGTAAATAAAATGGGCGTATACATGGGGATTTTTAATTTCTTTATTGTGATTCCGCAAATATTAGCAGCCACTATTTTGGGATTTATGGTAAAAGCCTTGTTCAACGGCCAGAGTATTTTTGCACTTGTGGCCGGAGGCATTTCCATGATTATTGCTGCAGTTTTGGTGCTGTTTGTGAAAGATGCAACCTACCGGAAAGGCAGGAGGTAAACTGGAATTTTACAAATTGAACAATCCTTTTTGCACTGTAAAATTTTACAGAAGCGTTGCCAATCATTTAACAACAAATAGTTATGATAACACATTATTATAAAATAGATCCCTGGTGCATTATTGAGGAGGGATTTAATCCGGAGATGCACAAAGCATCTGAAAGTATTTTCAGTCTTGGTAATGGCCGCATGGGACAACGCGCCAATTTTGAAGAGACTTACTCGGGAGAGTCACTGCAGGGAAACTACATTGCCGGCATTTATTACCCCGATAAAACCATCGTGGGGTGGTGGAAAAATGGCTATCCAGAATATTTTGGCAAAATCCCTAATGCACCCAATTGGTTAAAGATGAGGGTTTTTTTTGCGGATGAAGAACTGGATTTGAATACCTGTAAAATCTCAGATTTTTCTCGTGAACTGAATATGAAATATGGTTATTTAAAGCGTTCTTTCGTGGCCGAGTTCAAATCGGGCAGGAAGGTAGCGATAAATGTTCTGAGGTTTTTAAGCATTGTGGATGATGAAGCCGGGGTAATCCAATACCGGCTAAAAGCATTAAACTTTAGTGGAAAGCTTTCCATAACTTCCGGTATTGATGGTGATGTGAAAAATGAAGATGCCAATTACGATGAAAAATTCTGGGAAACCCTTTCCAAAGGACATCAAAATGAGGGTGCCTTTCTACATGCCCGTACACATAAATCCAACTTTGAGTGCTCTATGTCTGTTCATTCTCATTTGCTGATGAATGGTAAAGATGCCCTGGCTGAAATATCACCCGTTGAAGAACATGAGTTTTGTGGTGAGCAATACAACGTGGAAGTAGAGCAAGGGGATGAGGTTACATTTTATAAATATGCAGCTGTTCTTAGTTCATTAAACTACCCTGCGGATCAGCTAATTGGTGAATCTGCTGAAAAATCCTTTTCATACAGAAAAAAAGGGTTTGAAACCATGCTCACGGAACAAAAGAATGCCTGGAAACAGAAGTGGCGAAGCAGCGATATTGTAATTGAAGGCGATGAAGCGGCGCAGCAAGCCATCCGGTTTAATATTTTTCAGTTAAATCAGACCTATACCGGAAAAGATCCGCGTCTGAACATCGGACCCAAAGGATTTACTGGCGAAAAATATGGTGGACTTACCTACTGGGATACGGAAGCATTTCTGATCCCTTTTTACCTGAGTACAGCACCGGCTAAAATCTCCCGCAATCTTTTGATGTATCGTTATAAACATTTACAAAAGGCTATAGAGAATGCCGAAAAGCTTGGTTTTAGCAATGGGGCAGCCCTTTATCCCATGGTTACCATCAACGGGGAGGAAAGCCACAACGAATGGGAGATAACTTTTGAGGAGATTCACCGCAACGGAGCTATTGCCCATGCCATTTACAACTACACCCGCTACACCGGCGATGATGAATATTTGATTGAATACGGCATTGAAGTGTTAATTTCTATATCACGTTTTTGGCGTCAGCGGGTCAACTGGTCCGATGTAAAAGGTGCCTATGTAATGCTGGGGGTAACCGGCCCCAATGAGTATGAGAATAATGTAAACAACAACTGGTACACCAATAAACTGGCCGTATGGACGCTGAAATACACCATTGAGACGCTGGATATCCTGTTAGAAGAATACCCGGCCAGGTTCAATGAATTGGAAAAAAAACTGAACTTCTCTTATAAAAATGAAGTACCCTACTGGAGAGATATTGTAGATAACATGTATTTTCCAATGGCGGAGAAATGGGATGTCTTCCTTCAGCAGGACGGATACCTTGATAAGCAGCAAATGAAGGTTTCCCAATTGGAAGAGGAGGAGAAACCTATCAACCAGCACTGGAGCTGGGACCGTATTTTACGTTCATGCTTTATCAAACAGGCAGACGTGCTCCAGGGGATTTATTTATTTGAAGATGAGTTTGATACAGCTACGATAAAACGTAATTTTGATTTCTATGAACCACGCACCGTACATGAATCCTCACTCTCGCCGTGTATCCATGCCATTTTAGCCGCACGGATCGATAATTTTAAAAAGGCATACGAGATGTACCTGCGCACCAGCCGGCTCGATCTGGATGATTACAACAAAGAAGTGGCGGAAGGTTTGCACATCACCAGCATGGGCGGCACCTGGATGTCAGTAGTGTATGGATTTGGCGGATTGCGTGTTAAAGATGATCAGTTACATATCCATCCGGCATTGCCTGAAGACTGGCAGGCCTTATCATTCCGCATTTTTTTCAGAGAACATATTCTGAATTTCACTTTTAAGAAAGAAGAAGTGATTATTGAAAATGTAGACGGACCATCTTTGGATCTTTTTATACATGGAAGCCAACACCATTTAGCACGCGCCCAAACCCTGGAAATTCCAATGGATAGCTTGAAGAAGGCGATGTAATTAAGGAGATGCGTTTTAAAGGAAAACCTGGCTCTTTCGGATTTGAAATCCGAAAGCCAATAGTTGTGGATTTGCAATCCATATATCATTCAATCTTTTCAATATTAAGCAATCCTCCATTCCCTTAATATTAAGCTTTTTCAGTATTAATCAGGCAGGCTACATGATCATTATTTATTTAAAATTTAATGGTATGTGCTTGTACTTCAGGATTGCAAATCCTGTATGAAATGCTTCCGGATTGCAAATCCGGAAGAGCTGGCGTAGCGATCTGTTGGATATTTCCTAATCCCTTAATTACCTCAGCTCTTTCGGATTTGTAATCCGAAAGTTATAACTGTGGATTTAAAATCCATATTTCAGTCAATTAATTC
>JBEPYD010000070.1:0-12862 GCA_041641575.1 Bacteroidales bacterium | reverse complement strand
TAAAAGTAACCGTTTTAGGGGAATAGCCCACGAAAGAAAAAACAAGTGAGTGCTCTTTACTCTTCGTTTTAAGCGAAAAAAAACCATGAATATTGGTTACACTGCCTAAAGCTGAATTTTTATCATATACAGCAGCACCCGGAAGCGGTTCGCCGGTGTTATTGTCGGTAACAAACCCGGAAATAACTACCTGGCTAATGGCAATTTTCGGGAATAGGAAGATAAAAAAAAAGAAAAACAGATATTTCATTGTTTAAGAATAATGAAGGAACTATTTTTTAAAGGTATGTAAATCAATACCCAGAGAAATGTAATACATTCTGCTTTCAAAATCGTTATGAAGAAGTGTTTCATATATTACAGATGAATAAGGGGTTAATGCTGGCATATATCCCAATCTTGCATGGAATCTTTTATAATTGAGTGTAATACCCATATTTAGTGATAATTCTCGTGGTTTAGTATAAATTGACCTGTTTTCGGCATCAATCTCATCGCCATTACGCAAATACGTATCTGAAAAAAGATGAAAATTTAAATTAGTGCCTAGAAATATCCCAAAGTTTTTAAAAATACGGTACTCTGGCGTTATAGACCAGGACAAATAATGAAGCCGCATTCGATCTATATCATAATGTTGTGGAGTGCTAAGTTTATAATAATAATTATGCCCTTTATTTATGTATCCTAAATGATTGATAATATGGAGGTCTTTAACTATTTTTAATGCGTAATCATGAGAAAAATAAAACTGCATTCCAAAGGCAGGTACTTCAGCTTCGGACGTTTGAAAAGGCCCTTGTGCAGCTATTCTCAAAAGAACAGGTTTCATATAATTTGCCCCACCTGAAAAGCCAATGGTATGCTGGGAGAAGAGATTAAATCCTATAAAAAGGATTATAAATAGTAGGTATAATTTTTTCATGAGTGAATAGTTAATGAAGTATCTTCAGTTGTTTTAAAAGTAACCGTTTTAGGGGAATAGCCCACGAAAGAAAAAACAAGTGAGTGCTCTTTACTCTTCGTTTTAAGCGAAAAAAAACCATGAATATTGGTTACACTGCCTAAAGCTGAATTTTTATCATACACAGCAGCACCCGGAAGCGGTTCGCCGGTGTTATTGTCGGTAACAAACCCGGAAATAACTACCTGGCTAATGGCAATTTTCGGGAATAGAAAGATAAAAAAAAAGAAAAGTAGATATTTCATTGTTTAAGAATAATGAAGGAACTATCTTTTAAAGGTATGTAAATCAATACCCAGAGAAATGTAATACATTCTGCTTTCAAAATCGTTATGAATGCCAAAGCTGGCTGGATAAATTTCAGATAAATAAGGGGTTAAAGCTGGCATATATCCCAATCTTGCATGGTATCTTTTATAATTGAGTGTAATACCCATATTTAGTGATAGTTCTAGTCGTTCAGCTAAAAGATTTTTCCTGTCCATGTCAACCTCATCGCCATTACGTAAAAACAAATCTGAAAAAAGATGAAAATTTAAATTAGGGCCTAGAAATATCCCAAAGTTTTTAAAAATACGATACTCTGGCGTTATAGACCAGGATAAATAATGAAACCTTATTCGATCAGAATAAACATCACGTGGAGTGGTAAGTTTATAATAATAATTATGCCCTTTGTTTATGTATCCTAAATGATTGATAATATGGAGGTCTTTAACTATTTTTAATGCGTAATCATGAGAAAAATAAAACTGCATTCCAAAGGCAGGTACTTCAGCTTCTGCGGTTTGTAATTGCGGAGGTGCAGCTATTTTCAAAAGAACAGGTTTCATATAATTTGCCCCACCTGAAAAGCCAATGGTATGCTGGGAGAAGAGATTAAATCCTATAAAAAGGATTATAAATAGTAGGTATAATTTTTTCATGTTAATAAAAGGTATTTTACGTAACGATTAACATTAAAAAGATATGACTTCATAATATAAAGATCAAAATTATGCTTTATGCCGCATAGATTCAATATAAATAAACTATTCAGCCAAACATTATTTTTTTTTTAATATCAGGTATTATGATAAATAATTGAATTAAGAAGTTCGCATGGGAGGTGTATTCATTTAAAGCAAAAACTCAACTATACTATATACAGTATTATCACCAAATCCAAGTTTTGCACCCAAACTGTAAAATTCAATGACCCGGAAATAGCGGAAGGAAAAATATTGTTAGCATCAAATCCAGAATTGGTATTGCCAATAAACATTTTAACAGTTACATTTTCACCCCCAAATTTTAGAGTGGTAACAATTCCTGAAATATCAACATTGCCATTTGATTCAACGCTAATTTGGCCCTTTACAGTAATACAAAAAATACTAAGCAAATTGTTATGATTAATGATTTCACTTTTCTTTTTATTTCATTTTTACAAATAATTTACTTGAATAACTATGATTTTGTAAGTTAGTTATTTTCACAATATAATTTCCTTTGGTTATAGAACTAATGTCAACTTTTATATTCTCACTGTTCAAGTGAGTGGAATACAGAACCTCACCCTTTAAATTAAATATTTGTAGATGACTGTTGTCATTTGGAATCTCGACAATTTTGAGCTGATTTCCTACAGGATTAGGGAAAAGTCGCCAGGTGGCAACTTTATTTAACTGATTAATTCCCGTTTCAAATTCTAAATGCACAGACAATGTATGTAAATCTGGACTATCTAATGTAAAAATAGCCTCTGTTGGTGAGGTGCTTTTCAACTCCTTATAATTTATCAAATCACAATTAGTATTGTATAATGCAATATATGAAAATATGTAACCTCCTGCATTTTCAAAATCACCATATATTTTTATTGGATATTCTAGCCCATAGACATTAAACTCAAAATTGTAGTATATTGAATTGAAAGGAATACTACTTCCTGTTATGTCGGGTCTGAAGTCAATTTTTGAATCCAAATTTTCTTCAGAGAATATTGGTTCATTGGTAAAGAGTGTCTGTAAGCATCTATAATCAGAGGATGTTCTTTGGATAGACCTAATATCTAATGTGTCAAATGGCATAAGGTAAATATTTTTTTCCTTTAGCAAAGTGTCAATGCCCAAAGTTGCGTCGGTTCTCAAACCAAACTTTACTGTATCAATTCTCCCTTTATTATCTTCTGCAATTATATATAAAGGGTATGGTTGCCCAATAGAATATAACATTGAAGCCAATACGCAAACAAATAAAAATATTATATTTTTCATCACAAGTAGAATTTAATTATTATTTAATATCAAGATATCCTCCTAGTTCAACGCTGATCCTATTTTGAAGTACACCTCTTGTTCAGCAATGATAATAACTTTTGCTCCGTTTTTTATATTAACATTCCCATAGGGTACTACCTGTATCATAATATCCGGGATGAATGTTCTTTCTAGTTATAAACCTATCTTAAGTAATACACAAAGAAATGTCGTTTATAAATTAAGAATCAAATATATATATTATTAAGTATGGAATCAATATAAATAAACTATTTGATAAATTTTAATATTTAATTAATATTTTAGGGATTTTTGAATTAAAAAGTTCGCATGGGAGGTGTATTCATTTAAAGCAAAAACTCAACTATACGATATACAGTATATAATGGAGTGGGACATAATTCCTTGACACGCACATACAACGGAAGTGGCCTGGGCACAGGTGATAATAAATATGATTTCGCGTCTTTTTTAAGATGCGCCGACCTTCACCTGACATCGCCTATGACTATAAAATTAAACTGAATCAGCCAGTTAATTTGCCGTACGACAATACCATGACCACCCGGGAGTTGCCAATTAACAGTAATATTCCTTACAGCAAGCTGGAAGAATCTCTTCGAGCAGGTGAAAATTTAAGATTTCGGGGTGCCATTACCTATGGATATGCCGAATCTATTGTATTTCATCTCGATGAAATAATCTGATAAACTAAAAGCTAATGCCACCAAAAAGCAGTACCGGATAATGGGTCAACGTCTTTAAAATCATTAAATTCTTTTTCCTTGTTTTTCTCCCACCATTGATAATATGCATTTGATACAATTTCATGTACTTCATCACCTGCTTCAATTTCAAAATGCCTTTCCTTTTTCTGTACGATCGGATTATGAGAAGGAAATCCACCAATTAAGTATTCAATACCCAATCCAGTAACTTAAGTAAAAGAAGTTGCTTTTTTAATTTAAAAAAAATCTGTGAATCAACCAGGATATTTTTGTAGGTTATCTTATTCCTTTAATATTTTTCTTATAACATTTCCATTACCAGTAACTACCCGCACATGATAAATTCCTGCTGTAAGCATATCTAATTTAACATTAACAGAGTTATTATGTATGTTGTGAATTGAATGCATTAAATTTCCCGAGACATTAAATATCTTTATGTTATGGATGATCAAATTATCAGATTTTATAGTCAACTGATCATGAGCAGGGTTTGGGTAGACGGTAATAAGCCTGTGGTCGTTCAATTTTTCAATCGAAGTAATGTTTGATTTTATTTTTTCTTTAATATCAAATATGGTTAATCCGTTATGCTGCCCGTTTGATATTTCCAGAAAATATTTCCCACAGGCACCTCCTTTCAGGTGAAAAGTGTCTTTTTCAAAGCTTTCATAGTATTCTTCTGATAAGGCAAGGAAGAGGGTATCTCCCGGTGTGAACCGATGCAGCATAGCACCACAGTTAATACCGTCTTCACCTATTACAACAAGCGTGTCCCCGGTTTGCATGTTAAGATTTCCCACTGTATCCAGGAGTTCAAAATAACCTGTTTGAGCATTCATTCCGTTGTAGGAATAAGCATAATCGTAGCCATGAAATACAACAAGACAATGTGAAGATACCTTTGAAACATTGTTGTAGAAATTATAACTATCCCAGAAATCCTCGCAAAAACAAGCAGATTCTTTTCGTTCAAAAATTTTGTGTATTTTATTTTTAATTTCTGTCATTGATAAACCGGCATGTTGTCCATGTTCAATTTTTAAATAATGTTTGCCGCAAACTCCTTCAAGATAGAAGGTATCCTTTTCAAAAGATTGATAGAAACCGCCTGAAAGTGCTAAAAGCATGGTGTCGCCCCGGGAAAACCCATTTAGCAGCTCACCACAATTCAGACCATCCTGTCCTGTAACGATGATGGTATCCCCAATGTCAGAATTGAAATTTCCTATGGTATCTATTACGATAAAGTATCCGGTTTGCGAATGAAGATCGTTGTATTCATAACTGTAATCCATTGTATCAAAAATGGCAATGCAATTATAAGGAGAATTGTATATGTTTTTATAGAAGTTTGGCTCGTATGGATAACAAGAGCAGGCTAATCCAATTTTTACAGATAAAATCAGAATGTAAATGATCGATAGTTTTTTCATGTGCGCTAATTATTATTCATTAGTAATTATACAAAACCATTGCAATTTTTTCTAAATACCTGGAATACCCTGCTCAACTATTCATGTTTGGCTCTCCTCTCTTTATCGCTTATAATCAGTTTCTATAATTTCCCGGATACCCTTTTCCCATGTGGTAGGCTTAAAATCAAACTCTTTTTCGAATTTAGAGCTGTCAAATACATAAGGCCTGTCATACTGGTAAAGCATTTCAACCGATTCTTTCATTATCGGCATAAAAATACCAAGGAATTTTACCATAAACTTTGATACAACTCTGTATTTGGGTTTTGTTCCAAATGCTGTCGCTATGGTTTTGATCCACTCCTCACCAGTAAGCGGGTTTTTGGCAGTGGGCAAATGCCAAACCTGTCCATAGGCTTTTTCTGTATTGCCTAGCAACGCGGTGGCTTTTCCTGCATCAGGTGTGTAGGTAAATGAATGGACCACCTTATCATTGGCCATCCAATTGGCCGTTTTTCCCTGGCTCAGGGGTTTAAAAACGGTTTCTGTTAAAAGGCTGGTATTTTGAATTGAAGGACCAAAAAAATCTGCCGAACGAACAATCATGGCCTTCAGGTTGCCAGATTTCATCCTTTCTTTAATCATACCTGCAATATTGGCACGTATTTCCCCTTTTTTGCTGGGAGGATTCACCGGTGTATCTTCCGTCATAGGGTTCAGGCTATCTTTATCATACATGTACACATTATCGAAAAATACCAGCTTACAGCCTTCTTCTTCGCAAATATTTAATAGATTTTCAATGAATTTTGGCCAGGTTTCATTCCATATTTTATAACTGTATGGGAATCCAACAGTTACATAAACAATTTCTGATCCTTTTACAGCGCTCTCTAAATCGGCAGGGTTTAACAAATCTGCCTTTAGCAGTATATCCGTTTCGTTAACTTTTGCTGGATTCCGGCTTACAAGCTGTATTTCACTTGTATAATTAGTCAGTGCTTTTGCCAGCTCTTTTCCTATCGCGCCGCCAGCGCCTAAAATGGTTTGCATGGTGCTGTTTTTTTATGTTTATGAGTAAATAAAATCCGCTGTTATATTATTCAGCAATAGTAATTTCTATAATCCTTACATGTAAAACTACGAAATAGTAAGATTAAAGTCGCTTCTTTTAGCAGATATGCTGGATCTCATTTAAAAAAATCAAAATGTTTACTGATGCTGTATGTTATAAAAATGTGTAATTTATCCTGCCGGGATGTTAAAGGATAGCTGATTTTATTTGCGGGTAATCAAACAGTGCATTACTTTTATTGTTTGTATATAATTAATAACCATAATAGTCTGAAAATAGATTATGAAAACTAATGACAAAAAAAGCTGAAATATGAGTAGCGTGAATACAAATGTTGATCTTTCTGGTTATGGAATAAAGAATATAAAAGAGATTTATTACAACCTTTCTTTTAATGAATTGTACCAACATGAAACAGATCCTTCTCTTGAAGGATATGAAAAAGGCTTTGTTACTGATACCGGTGCAGTAGCTGTTGATACAGGTGAATTTACAGGCAGGGTTCCCAAAGATAAATATATTGTTAAAGATGAAGGAACAGAGATTGACAATAATATATGGTGGAATAAAGAGGGTACCAAATCAGATAATCATCCCATGAAACGAAATGTCTGGAAGGATATCCGGCAAACAGCCATTGATCATCTTTCGGGCAAGAAACTCTATGTAATGGATGCCTATGCCGGAACCAACCCTGAAACCCGGTTGAAGGTCCGATTCATTATGGAAGTAGCCTGGCAGGCTCATTTTGTTAAAAATATGTTTATTCGTCCTGCCGAGGAGGAGTTAGAAGACTTTAACCCGGATTTTGTGACTTTTGCAGCTTCCAAAGCCATAAATAAAAATTGGAAGGAACAGGGCTTAAATAGTGAAGTTGCTGTGGCTTTCGATCTTAAAAATGAAGAATCTGTCATCCTGGGTACATGGTATGGCGGAGAGTTAAAAAAAGGTATATTTTCTGTGATGAACTATTACCTGCCACTGCGTGGGATTGCTTCCATGCATTGCTCCGCCAATGTAGGTACTGACGGAGATACTGCGGTGTTTTTTGGCCTTTCAGGCACCGGTAAAACCACACTTTCGGCCGATCCAAAACGTGCCCTTATCGGTGATGATGAACATGGCTGGGACGATCATGGTGTGTTCAACTTTGAAGGAGGTTGCTATGCCAAAACAGTTGATCTTAACGAAGATAAAGAGCCTGAAATTTTTCATGCCATAAAAAAGGATGCCTTGCTTGAAAATGTTGGCTTCGATAAGGAAACGGGTAAAATTGATTTTAACGATACATCAAAAACTGAAAATACAAGGGTATCATATCCCATATATCATATTGAAAATATTGTAAAGCCAGTATCAAGGGCAGGACATGCACATAAAGTTATTTTCCTTACGGCTGATGCCTTTGGCATACTCCCTCCCGTTGCGCGGCTTACACCTGAACAAACCAAATACCATTTTTTAAGTGGTTTTACGGCTAAACTTGCCGGAACCGAAGTTGGGGTTACTACTCCCCAACCCACATTTTCTGCCTGTTTTGGTGCTGCTTTTCTGCTTTTACACCCCATAAAATATGCCCAGGAACTGGTAAAAAAGATGGAAGAGCATCATGCTACAGCCTACCTGGTAAATACCGGTTGGATTGGTGGCCCCTATGGCACAGGCCAAAGAATTTCATTGTCTGCCACACGCGCCATTATTGACTCCATCTTAGATGGTTCATTGGAAAATGCACAGTACGAGAACCTTCCTGTCTTTAATCTTGCCATTCCTGAAAAAGTGCAGGGAGTAGATAGTGATTTGCTCAACCCGCGTGCGGCCTGGCAGAATCCAAAAGAATGGGATGCAGCATCCGTTAAGCTGGCACAGAAATTCATCAGTAATTTTGAAAAGTACACGGATGATGAAGATGGTAAAAGGCTGATAGATGCAGGACCAAAAATATAAAATTACCATCTTCACTTTGTTAAATTTACAATCTGTAAGCCATCACTTTAATGATATAATATTACCCAATAGCGCAAGTGTTTTCCACTTGTGCCTTTCAACCCTTTAGCATTACCCCAATAGCGCAAGTGTTTTTCACTTGTGCTTTTCACAACCAACCTCATCACAGCTCTTCCGGATTTGCAATCCGGAAGTACTAACTCCAGGATTTGTAATCCATTAAAGCCTGGTAAACATGCCCATGCGTAAATGCTATCCACTACTGCAAATCTACCGGGTTTCATAATTTTTCATATTTTAACCTTTATTTTGTGGGAATATAGCAGTTGGCACAAGTCGAAAAGACTTGCGGCAGGTTGAGAGTTGCACCATATTTTGAAAGTTCCTGAAAATAAATTTCTATATTTGACACTGCAGTCATTTGATTTGATTGCCTGAGTCAATGGTAAAAGATAAAGCAATACATACCCGTCCCCTTGATGAAGATGCTTTCGAAGCTTTGTTTCGGAACTATTTCTCTTTTATGTGCTCCTTTGCGCATAAATTTATTCCTGATGTGGATGTTGCCAAAGACATTGTTCATGAAGTTTTTACAGGATTGTGGGAGAAAAGAAAAGAGATTGACACCTCCAAACCGGTTAAATCCTATCTTTTTACCGCTGTTAATAACAAATGCCTGAATTACATCCGCGACCATAAAAAGTTTGACAATTCGCAGGAAATGGGTGAGATATTTGCAAACCGATACGCGGAAGATAGCAATATACTCATTGAAGATGAAATGAAACGTACCATTCAAAAAACTTTAAATTCTCTTCCTGAAAAATGCCGCGAAGTGTTCGAGCTGAGCCGGTATGAAGGATTATCCTACAATGAAATTGCAGAGCGGTTGGGTATATCCGTCAAAACAGTTGAAAACCAAATGGGTAAGGCCTTAAAAATATTCAGGGTGTCATTAAAAGAATATCTAACTATAGTTTTAATCCTTTTGTTGAATCAGATGAACTAAAAAAATGAGTATCCACATAGGGGTAAAGCAACTTTTGCGTGTATCAATAATGAGTGATAATGTACAAAGATGAATAATGATCAGGAACATAGCAGGTTTGAGGATTTAACAGGAAGATATCTTTCCGGAAATATTTCTGTTGATGAACTCAAACAGTTACAGCACTTGCGTGAAGCGGATCCAAAGAATGAGGAAGCTTTTCAGGATGCTGTGAAGGCTTTTATGCTGGTGGATGACTATTTGGTAAATGAAAAAATTGATCTGGACAGGGAGTGGGAGTTACAGCAGCAAAAATTGAAACAGAAACCGTCAAAGGTGCTGAGGCTACCGTATTATTTACGTATTGCCGCAGCCATTGCTGTTTTGGCGCTTTCCGGTTTATTTTTTATACAATATTTGTTAAGCGATCAAACTATTAAAACAAAAGAAGAAATAGCTACGCTAACCTTGCCCGATGGTAGCGAAGTATCTGTGAACGCCCACTCAAAAATTAAATTTGATAAACAATTCAGTGACCGTGAACGCAAGATAAAACTTAACGGAGAAGCTTATTTTTCAATAAAGAGAGATACAAGCCGCCCTTTTATTGTGGAAACAGATTTATTGCTGGTAGAAGTTTTGGGGACAGCTTTTAGCGTGGATGAAACACCGCTGAAATATACTGAGGTGCTGGTGGCCGAAGGTGTGGTAAGGGTTACAGCCAAGTTGCATCCCGGTAAGGCGGTTGAATTAAAAAAGGGAGAAACAGCCCGTTTCTTTAAAAATACAGAAGAATTAGAGACCTACGATGAGGTGGATGAAAACAACATTGCCTGGAAAACGGGAACGTTGAGGTTCAGGAACAAGAAATTGTCTTACATCATTCGTAAGTTGAACAAGACTTACCAGACGGATATAACGGCAGCATCATCGGAAATTCTGGATTGCCGTATGACGTCCACTTTTAATAATCAGCCGCTGGAGGAGGTGCTCAATGTTGTGGCTGCAACTTTAGGGCTGGACATCCGGTATGCTGAAGACCAAATCATATTAAGCGGTGATGGCTGTAAATAACTTCTTGCGTACATGCTTCATTTCTTTTGTAGCTTTTATGCTTTGCCACGGGAATATGTTGGGACAATCTCCGGCTGAGAAGATTTCCGTAGAATTTACCGGCGTTACTATTTATGATGCCCTGGATGTTATCGCAGAAAAAGGAAATATAAACCTTACCTATAATACCGATCTTATTCCCGGCGACAGCATTGTTTCCGGAAGTTATGTGAACACCCCGGTGGAGGATGTGCTGATGGATTTATTCAGCAACTACAAAATTTCCTTAAATCGGGTTGAGCAGCAATATATCTTAACCATAGCACCCAAATCGCATCCTGTTAAAGCTATACCAAAATATACCATTAGTGGCTTTTTACGTGATAGTCTATCAGGCGAATCCCTGATTGGCGCTACCATTTATGCCCCGGATTTACAAAAAGGCGCAGTAACAAATGCCTATGGTTTTTTTTCATTGACCCTGCCGGCCGGCGAGCATACGCTTCAATTCGGGTATATCGGGTATGCTTACCAAACCCTCGATATTGATTTGGATAAAGATTTTGAAATGCGGGTTGACCTGAGCCATGCTTCCACACAGCTTGAGCAGGTCGTTATCCGGAATCGCTCTTTGGACGAGATGTTTTTGGCTTCTCCCGTGGGTAAGATGGACGTGGAAATGTCATCTTTTGAGAACCATACAGGCATTACCGGAGAAACGGATGTGGTTTCTTTCCTGCAGTCTATTCCCGGGATCAGTAATTTTGGCGATGGCTCTACTTATTATTACGTGAAAGGCGGAGGGAAGGACCAGAACATCATTTACATTGATGAAGCACCTGTATATAATCCTTCGCATATGCTGGGGTTAACATCTACTTTTGTGCCGGAGGTGATCAACAGCATTGAAATTTACAGCGGGCATATTCCTGCCAAATATGGCGACAAATTATCATCCGTGATTGATGTTTACATCAAGGATGGAAACCGCAGACAACTTTCCGGCAACGGTAATTTTGGTCCGCTGTACTCAACGGTGTCGCTCAATGGTCCTATTGTAAAAGATAAGGCCTCGTTTTTAGTTTCGTTACGGAAATCGCATCTGCGATGGTTGTTGCAAGAACAATTCAAAGCCGGGGGACGGGTTTCTTTTTATGATTTTAACACTAAGCTCAATACCAACATAGGCAAAAAGAACAAATTATTCCTGAATATATACGGAGGCAATGACCGCATTACATCAGGATCAGACGGGGCAGAAAAAGATGGTATTTCATGGGGCAATTTTGCTGCCTCGCTGCGATGGAATCGTGTTTTAAACAACAAAATTTATTTTAACAGCACCTTGTTTGCCTCTGCGTATGCTTACAATTTTTACATTTCCGTGCCGGATAATGTGTATTGGCAATCTACCATAAACAATGTGGGTTCAAAGTTTGATTTTACCTGGTATATTTCACCAAAGAACAAAATACAATTCGGTTCAAAATTTCATAATTATAACATGAACCCGGGCAATATTTTTTTTAATGATACTGTCGACCGGTCCTTTATTCCTGATATATACGAGAACAACATCCTTGAAATTGCCCTGTATGCTCAGCATAAATATACGTTTGCTGAGAACTGGACGCTTGACTACGGCTTACGCCTGATAAGCTGGAATAATACAGGTCCAGGTGCAGCATACACCTATGCTGATGATGGTTCCTACACCACGGAATATTTTGAAGAAGGTATTTTCCATTCGCTGCCGGGTCTCGATCCGCGTATCCGATTATTGTACCAACCCATGCCCCGGATTAGCTTTGGGGTAGGGTATAGCCGTACCAGCCAGTACATCCATTTGGTTTCCAACTCCATTTCGCCACTTACATCTATGGAAGTATGGTTGCCGGCAGGGCCCAATGTTCCTGCCCAAAAATCAGATTTATTTAGCTTAGAATACGATCATATCCTGGGGGGAAACCGTGCTTACAACTTGTCGGTGGGCACTTATATGCGAAAGTTAGAGAACCAGGTTTATTATGGCAATCATCCCAACCTTTTTTTAAATCCCCTGCTCGAGAGCGAATTGAATTTCTCACCTGTATATGCTTACGGCCTTGAAATTGCAGTGGAACGAACTTCTGGCAGGGTGCAGCCCAAAATAAGCTATACTTTATCAAAGGCACATTTCATCATTAATGAACGGCATTTTTCCACACCCTATGACAGGCGGCATAATTTAAACCTCTATACATGGTTTAAGCTGGCAGAAAGATTAGAATTTACATTTAATTTCACCTATAATTCCGGTGCCAACCTTACGGTTCCAAACGGATTTTATGAAGTAAATGGCACACAGATTCCCTTTTACAGGCAACGCTTTAATTACCAGCATCCTTATCACCGACTGGATATTGCCTTAAGTTTTCAGCTCAATAAA